>JBPCXM010000451.1:0-3633 GCA_051008535.1 Pseudomonadales bacterium
GTGATAGATCAACGCGCGCGGGGGCGGATGCTATTTCGGGAGAGTATTCGATAACGCAAACGAGGTTTATAAAGTGTTGCTATTCTTTCTAACCCGCGATAAACCCATTACGCCGAATAAGCTGGAAGCAAACAACCAGGCTGCCGCCGGTAGTGGTACTGCTGCCGGTGCAGCAGCGTTCAGCAATGCCCTCTCAGCCGCTTGTCCGATGGACACATCTAGTGGCGATGAGGCAACAACTCCTGTGTCTGCCAATATTGCAATGTCCAGGTCAGAAATAAATGCGCGGTCACCGTAATTAAACGCTACGCCATTCATCAGGTCAGAAACCAGGTCTGCGCCGGGCAAGCCATTGTCGTTGCCCAAATGCCCGTAATTACCGAAAGTTAACGGCACTTTATCGCCGTATTCCCGCATTGCACCTTTGACTGTGAAATACAGATGATTACCTTCGGCAACTACCATATTGTCAAACGTTGACGCGTAGTCGCCTGGCAAGCTACCCGTCGTCCCATCACGCCATCCGTTGAATGCCAACGCGTGGCCAAATTCGTGAAGCAATACCGACGCCGCGTCGACTTTATCGTCTGGCACCTCTGCAACGCGCCGATAGGGGTCTGGGTCGAACCACAAATCGTTCTCTAAGTAGTCAATGCCAAGATTAATATGAATATCGGGCCAGGCGCCATTCGGATCGATGCCCGTTGCAACTTCCGCAGCAGCTCCCTGCTCGAAAATCTGCAAAGAACCGATGTTTCCAACATAGGAACTGGCCGTGCTATTGCCAGTTGCGGTATCAATATTTGTGAAAGTCACAAAAACATTGAGTTTCGCATCGCTTTGGAGGTGGGAGTTCCATGCCTCACCGGCGGCTTTCACATGCGAAGTAATATCGGCGTAGTAGGAGGAGAAGCGTCCGCTAAAATCAAACATTCCGACGTCGACAGAGATAGCAGCAGCGTTCATACACTGCCCACCCAGTAACGCGCTGACAAACAGCCTAAGCGGTGTTTTCATTTATTGTTTCCTTATTGCTGCTATTAATTCAGCAGCTTATATAAGTTCGGTCTTGCAGTTCCTTGGTGCTTGGGTGTTGCACGTTAAATGACGGACAACCTGAATACGGCAATGCTATGCCGGCGGCAAGGTTAACATTGATTTCAATTTGTCAACAAGCAAATTTGTTTAGAAAGTCTTATGTGAAGGGAATATTACTTCGTGAATGTGGCGCGCATCTTAGTCGAATCGTTAGATGGTGCTTTTATAACCAACTGCATTGCATTTTACCGGCAGAAGGTGTCTGATGGCGCCTCGATAAGGAAACAACAACGGTTACGGTCAAAAAATAATCAGCCACGAAGTGAATGTCTATGGATTCAATCAATCGCTTTTTACTCAATATCGACGGCTACCTGGGCTCGGCCGCCTATTTTCCGTGGTTGCTGCTCGGCACCGGCGTGTTCTTCACGCTGTATTTGGGCTTTCCTCAAGTGCGCTACTTCAAACACGCGTGGGGTGTCGTGCGTGGCAAGCATGCGCATAGCTCTGCACCTGGTGATACCAGCCATTTTCAAGCACTAAGTACGGCGCTGTCCGGCACGGTGGGCACCGGTAATATCGGAGGGGTGGCGCTGGCGATCTTCCTCGGCGGGCCGGCGGCGTTGTTCTGGATGTGGGTCACGGCATTTCTGGGTATGGCGACCAAGTTTGTTGAGGTGACGCTATCGCATAAATATCGGGTGCAAACCGACAACGGCACCATGGCTGGCGGGCCGATGTATTACATGCAGCGGCGCTTGAATATGAAGTGGTTGGCAGCCTTTTTTGCCGTCGCAACCGTTATCAGCTCCTTCGGCACCGGCAGCATGCCGCAAAGCAATAATATCGCGCAAAGTGTCAACGCCACCTTTGGCATTGCACCTATGATTACCGGTGGTGTGCTGGCTGTATTGTTGGGGTTGGTTATCGTCGGCGGCATCCGTCGTATTGCTCATGTCGCGGAATTTATTGTGCCTACCATGGCTGTTTTCTACGTATTAGGCGCACTCGGCGTTATTGCTTTCAATTATGAAAATATTGTTCCAGCATTCGCGCGTGTTTTTACCGATATCTTTAGTGGCTCGGCCGCTACTGGCGGTTTCCTCGGTGCCAGCTTTGCCTACGCCTTCAACCGTGGTGTTAATCGCGGTTTGTTTTCTAACGAAGCAGGTCAGGGGTCCGCGCCAATTGCGCATGCTTCCGCCCGTGCCGATGACCCAGTAGCCGAAGGTATGGTGTCGATTCTGGAGCCGTTTATTGACACGATTATTATTTGTACCTTAACCGGACTGGCGATTTTGGCCTCCGGCGCCTGGAGTACTAAGTACGAGAACTTGTTTCAGCGTGCCGATATGCGTTATGTCGCCGGTCAATACAGTGATCAAATCGAAGCGGACCGCGGCCAGCTATCGGCATTCCTGACCAAGACCGCTGGCAATACAGTTGAACCTTTCACTGGATCCATCACGATACAGGGCGGCGTAGCGGAGGCAACCGCTTATACCTTGCTGCATGCGCGCTCGGTAGCTGAAAATGTTCTTTACACAACGGCGGATGGAGAAGCTTACACAGGCAAACTTACCGTTGTTAACGGTCGTTTGCAAGATAACGGTAACGCTCAGGGGCAAGTACAGGTCAATGGTAAATCGCTAATTCACTCGGCGGCACTGACGACTAAAGCCTTTACCTATAGTTTTTTTGGTGAGTACGGGAAGTACATTGTGTCTCTCGGCTTGGTGCTATTTGCCTTCTCAACTGCGATCGCGTGGTCTTATTATGGTGATCGTGCCATGATATTTCTGGTCGGAGAACGTTCCGTCACACCTTATCGCGTGGTGTATGTGCTCGGCTTTTTCCTCGCTTCGTTTATGGACACTACTGTCGTCTGGAACCTTTCCGCCGTGGCTATTGTCTTGATGACCTTACCCAACCTGTTTGGTATTGTGGTTCTGCATCGCGAGATGAAGGACACAGTTGGCCAGTACTGGCAAAATTTTGGGGGTAAAAAACCGGAGAGTAACAATTCATGAAGCCGAGATCGCTGTGGAAGTCAGTTCGACAACTTATCGTATTTCAAATAAAGCTCACCGCCGACGCGCTGCGCGATTTGCTATTAAGCCCAATATCCATGGGCGCGGTGCTGCTGGACTTTGTGCTTCGCCTCGATGAAGAGAATAGCTTGTTTAACAGACTAATGCACTACGGCGTGCTGTCTGACGAATATATCAACCTTTTTGGTCAGTACCACTCGCATACCGACTCGGGCAATCTGGATAGCCTGGTGAACAAGGCTGAAAAGACGCTTAAGGAAGAATACTTAGAGAAAAACACCGATGCCGCTCGGCAGGATAAATAACAGCGTGGCATTAGTGGCTCTTAAACAAGCTTAGCGCGGCCTGCGTCAGCGCTTTTACGCCAGTGTCTATTGTCTTCTCCGGCTCTGGCGCAAAGAACGGCGAATGCAGTGAGGGCAGGGCGCGCTTTTCTTTCCTGGCGGCGGCAAAGGTAGCCGGTTTTACAGCGCCGAGCCAAATGAGCAAGCTGGGAATGGGTGGCTCTTGCCGGCCATAGCGCGAGAAATCTTCGCCACCCATC
>JBPCXM010000452.1:0-2614 GCA_051008535.1 Pseudomonadales bacterium
AAAGCTCAATAATATATCAAGAAGGGATTTTCTGAATGGTGCCTTAATTACAGCTGGAGCAGCATTTACTTATCAGTCTATGCCCGCATTTGCTGGTTCGAGTTCTGACAGTAATCCGGAATGGTCCCAACTTGTTGTTGGTGATGATTGGTATGGTCCAGGCGGCATTGGCGATTACGAGAATTGTCATGGCAACACCCCAACCGTTGTGACTGAAGCGCACTCTATCCGGGATGGATTTTGGCAGACATTGCCAAAGGACATAATCACGTTGGATGAAGAATATGACGTCGCTATCGTTGGCGGCGGCATAAGTGGATTGGGTGCTGCGTCAGAATTGATGGATAGCTTCCCGAACTGTAAAGGACTGATTTTAGACAACCACCCCATATTCGGCGGGACAGCTAAGCTTAATGAGTTTGAGATTGATGGTGTCCGCTTGTATGGTCCACAGGGGTCGAACGGTTTCGTGATTCCGCCCGAGTATAAGGGCGACGCAAAACCAACTCTATCTGACTCATTAGAACATATGGACTCCTACTGGTATTCAAGATTGAATCTGCCACGTGAATATACATTCGGTGAACTAAATGGTACAGATAAGAAAATCCGTATGATGAAAGAAAATTACGCGGCGTTTTTTCATCACTACCAACAATATGATATGGCGCAGTACTATCCAAAAGATATGAAGGGCCTGAATCCTGGCTCACCACCTAAGATGGATTTGAATGGCTGGTCGAAAGATCTTAAAGGTGCTCCTATTCCTGATGACTTTAAGAAAGAGCTTTTAGACACGATCACAAATAAGAAGCGCCCATTTGAAGGTGAACCAGAGCAGATTGCAAAGTGGCTGGATTCTATGACTTATAAAGAATATCTTGAGAAGCATATGGGATATTCTGAACGCGTGACAGATTATTTTGAGAGCTTTCTGTCAAGTGGTGCCGGAATTGGTGCAGACGTGATAACCGCATTTTTACCTTACTCATATGGCATGCCTGGATTTGGTGGTTACATCAATTACAAGTCTGCATTTGGTGCTGCAGAGAGGTATTCATTCCCCGGAGGAAACGCAACGATCAGTCACGCTTTCCTTAAAAACATTATTCCTGAAGGTATCGAGGGTGATCAAAGCATAGAGGATATTTCTCAAGGCAAAATTAATTTCGATGCATTGGATCGTCCAGATCTACAAGTCAGAATGCGTTTGTCTGCAACCGTGACTTATGTGGAACATACAGATAAAAACAAGTCCAAGGCTGACGGCGTGTGGGTATGCTATACAAAAGAAGGTAAGGCCTACAGAGTGAAAGCGAAATCCGTCATCATGGCAAGTGGTTCTTGGGTTGCCAAGCACGTTGTGAGAGATCTGGAAGCATACTACAAGGAGGCACTGAATGAGTTTCAGAACTCTCCCTTTCTAGTGGCCAATGTTGCTTTGAATAATTGGCATTTCATGGAAAAATTGGGTGCATGTTCTGTGACCTATCCATATACAGAAGCGGGGTTTGGGATTGGCTGCAGCATCAGGGCGCCAATGCATCTGGGCGCTTATAAGCCGCCTATAAATCCTGCAAAACCCGCTATCCTGACATTCTATGCCCCACTATTCGTGAAAGAGGTCGGTGAACACATGGATCTCAAAACGAAATGTTTATTGGCTCGCCATAAATTGTACAGCACTCCCTATGCTGAATATGAAAAGCGCATTCTTAAGCAAATGGAATTGATGTTTGCTGATTATGGTTTTGATGCAGAGCGTGATATTAACAGTATCGTTTTGAATCGTTGGGGACATCCACTGATTTCACCTGGTCCAGGGTTCTTTTTTGGTAGGGATGGTAAACCAAGTTCGCGTGACGTTGTGCTTAACCCGATGGGGCGGATTGCGTTTGCCCATGCTGAGTATAGCGGGTTCCAGCATTACGGTGCTGCAGCAACATGCGGACGCGAAGCGGTGAGCAATCTGTCCCGTTTCTTAATCAAAGGATAAGAGGCTCAATCCCTCGAGCGGTGGTTCTATAGTGGTGACCGGCCGTAGTGCACGGCTCCGCCCAATGTCCAGTTTCCACTATGATATCCTGTCGTTTTCCAATACTTTGGGCATGATATGGGACAGCGATACCCCAAGCGCACGCTGCGTCATCAGCCAAATCGCGATGACAATTGACCCGAAATATTACCCACTACCCCATCTATTACCCGTTAGAGCCTAAAACAAAAAAGCCAATCACGGCTAAGTAATTGGCTTTCTTGATTTAAATGGCGCGCCCGGAGAGATTCGAACTCCCGACCGCCTGGTTCGTAGCCAGGTACTCTATCCAGCTGAGCTACGGGCGCTTAAAACTGTTTCTTTATCCATCCAGTGAGTACCTCAAAACAACAGCGCTTCGCGCTGTACAGGTACTCCCCTCGACCCTTCGGGTCTCGGGCCCGGCCGCTCGCACGCAGGCTCGCGGCGTTCGCTCCTGGCGGAACAGTGTTCCGCCTTGGCGCTTCGCGCCAACCGTCGCTCACCCAGCTGAGCTACGGGCGCCTAAGACTGTGACTTCGTTTCGAGTAATCGTGACTCATAGCGGCAGCGCTTCGCGCTGCAGACACTCCCCTCGAC
>JBPCXM010000453.1:0-2562 GCA_051008535.1 Pseudomonadales bacterium
GAAGAGCTAAGTTTGGAGGCAGCACTGCAAGAAGGACATAACCAAGAACTTCTCAGCAAAACAACGCGACGTGGGCCACATAGGGCAGACCTTAAAATTTTCTTAAATCAGCAAGAAGCCGCTGCCGCAGCATCGCGTGGGCAGCAAAAGCTCATTGCCGCTAGCTTGATATTGGCGCAGATAGACCATATTCAGCGCTATAGCGAACAAAAATGCGTGGTGTTGTTAGATGACATTCGCGCGGAGCTAGATAAGCAACATGGCCATGCCTTAATCTCGGCATTACAAACACTTGGCTGCCAGGTATTTATTACCGCCATTGAAATGGATCAGATCGATTTAAATGGATGGGAGGATACTCAAGTGTTTCACGTGAAACACGGTGTGTGTAAGTCAATGAACTGAAGGATACATATCCTCGTGACGGTGGTTACTACGAGTGACTCCATCAAGTTAATATGCGCATAATACCCATGGGCACGTGTCCCTCGGCCATCATTCTAAAATTAAAAAATTATCATATGTCTTCCGATTGTATTTTTTGTAGAAGAGTTGACCTTGTATATCAAGCCGGTTGCGATTGCACCGGCTTGTCGTCGTTTTATAGCCAGATACTTAGCACAGGCTAAAAAACTATACCGTATTACTGATGAGCAGCTAGGCATTCCAAAGCAAGCCTTTGACAACCTTCACCGCGCGCGCGTCTCGCGTGGCGATTCACCGAAGTGTTTACGATAGTCGACCGAGAAGCGGCCGACGTGCCCGAAGCCGTTATCGAGTGCGATCTGGGTCACACTGTGGTACGAGGGGTCCCGAGCCAGGAGGGCTTGCCGCGCGGCGTTGAGGCGGTATGCCTTGATGTAATTTGACACACTCACTTGGAAGTACCGAGAAAAGGAACGCTGAAGAGTGCGCGCGCCGACACCAGTGTAGCGGCAAAGGTCTTCTAACCGGACTGTGGTGGAAGAATGTTCCGCGATGTATTCTCGCGCGCGTCGCGCGACGTTAGCCCTGTCGCCAAGGCGCACTTCGTCTGGGCGCTTCCCTGGCTCTCCCGCCAACAGGCCGAGAAACCGGCATGATAGATGCGACAAATCCTCGGGAGACATGCTGCCGTTGCGTAGCAGACCCGCCATTTCACTGTGCAACGCCAACCACCCGGATACGGGGGCCGCTATGATACGAATTGGCTCGCCATTCATGGCCATTCGGGGGAGGAGCGCTCGCGCGGTCGCCTCAAAGTAAGATTTGGGCACGGTAAGAACTGCGATTGCTGCTTCGTCCTTGTTAACCAAGTCTGCTTCCGAGCCTGCGTCCATTAAAAGCACGTGGTCTTTCCCAAACTCCGCACCATCGACCAGCATGTAGCCCGGTGAGGGCGCGATCCACAGTGACAAGCAGCCATTGACGGTAGGTTGGCGGACGTAGGCGCTCTTGTCCAAGTGATGGGAGACGAGTGAACACGGGCCGAGGCTCAGCGACCGCCACCGGCTTGTGGCGCGCCCCTTGCTCAGCTGGCGAAACTCGCCCTCCCAGCCATCCTCGCGCAGGTTCTCGGACACCTGCTCTATCGAATGGGAGGTGACATCCACGAGGATGGAGGGTGCATTGGAGGATTCTACGGTCACAGAGCCATCCTATAGGCCCCAACGAAACCTTCTAACAAGATTTGTTCTAACTCTGCGTCGAGGTCGACATCGACATCCGCGGTCACGTTGCGGGCATCTACCTCCCCGTCGATAGCGGTTGCGAACACGTAAAGGCTGAGATCGGTCCAGGTTTCCTCGGCACAAACCGGTGTGACGGTGAGCAATACGTGTAAGGCGGTGATATGTCTATTTAGCATGCTGTATAGATCCTTATATGTGTTGTTGTCGATCTATTGGCTTTTGGTTGGCTAACATCCGCGCAAACCACACCATATTTTATTATTTAATCATCGCTGGAATAACGCGCACCAGTATTGATGAACATCAATATTATCTCATGTTGATAACAACTGAATATTACAATCAAAATTGTAATGGCCATTACTTAGCCGAAAAGAGCCATTCCCGCGTAAATGCCTAAACAAGAACAAAGTTATGATAAAAACAATCCAAGCTTTCCGTTTCGTGTAATTAAAGGAGGTTCTTTTTTATGTGCCCCAAATTTTTGTGCGCGTTATCGACCCGCTGCTCGTCACGCACAAGATACAGGATTAGGGGCAGGTCATATTGGTTTTAGAACTGTACTAATAAAATAATATTTTGAATGTCCGTTATTGTCAGAAAGCAGACATTTGAATAATGCTTAGAGGATTGGTGGACTACCTTGCAGTTAAATGGTGGAAATAAGGTGGAAAATAATAATTAAGTATTGAACCTACCATTAACTATCTGTTACTAGTGACTCTATTTGTTACTGATAGTAGGAATAAATATCTTCAAATCAAGAGCGCATATGCAAGCTCTTGGCCCTAAGGCTTGGTATAATCCCACATTATTCCAAAGTATAAAAAAACACTATGTCAGACGACCCGAAAAAGCCTAACCAAGCCTCTTACGATTCCACCAATATCAA
>JBPCXM010000454.1:0-5740 GCA_051008535.1 Pseudomonadales bacterium
GGAGTATGCTGTCTATCGATGTTTGCCGCGGCGACAGGCCCTTCGCGACCCACAACAGACTCTCGCGAAATTCTTCGTGCGTGTATCTATCGAGAAAGCTGTTTAGCCGGAATCGCCTTAAGCAGACATTCTGTTGGTACAAAAAGGGCTTCAATCTCGGGGTCTATATCGGTAACGTTTTTGCTTACTTCTCCTGCTCTGTTCTTTGGCGATTATCTTGTTATTACTGCTGACCCAGATGAAACAGGTACATCATTATGAAGTTACGTACTGACAGGAGCGGAATGCCCCCGCCAGTAACTAATTATTAGTCATAGAAATAGCTAACCGTTAAACCGTAAGTTCTTGGGTCGCCAAAGGTGAGAACCTGCTGAGCTCCGAACACACGCCAGGCACCGCCACCAGCAGTTGTATACTCTTCATCAGCGAGGTTTTTACCCCAAAGCAACAGTTTAAACGTACCGTCTATATCGCCCAGCTTGATGTCAGCCCAGCTAAGCGACGCCCCCAACAAACCGTAGCCATCGTGGATAACACTACCCGCTGCGCCGACCGAACTGACAACGTCGTCCTGATAGTTGTAATTGATACTGGCAGTCAGCTCGCCGTTGGCAAGAGAACGGGCGTAATCAAGCCCGGCGGTGTAACTGTATTGTGGTGCAAAGGCAAATTCGTCGGTCAATTCTTCGACCACGCCACTTACCGAAACGACAGAATCCGCGCCCAATTCAGTATCCATGTAACCGGCACCCACATTCAGTGTCAACCCCTCGTTGAGTAACACCGTGACGTCCATTTCTACGCCGTCGATGCTGTTATCGTCAATCGGGAAAAAGTCTCGTTCCCCGGGCGTGGCACCGGTTTGTGCGCTGGTCTGCGAACCATCAATATCCATACTGTAAACAGCCATATTCAGTCGTACCCGCTGGTCCCAAAAACCCCCTTTTAGTCCGGCCTCATAGCTGAGAATCTCCTCTTCTTCAAAACCCAGAGCAAACAATGTCGCATCCGCTGAACGCTGCGACGTGCCGCCGGATTTAAATCCGCTCACCACTTTTCCGTAGACATTCACAGACTCGTTGACATCAAAACTCACCGTCAGCGCAGGATTAAAGTTACTAAAGTTTTCATCGTATTGGCCATCGACAATGGGCATGTCGAGGTTTAGATTGCTGCGCTGCGCCTTGCGATTATCTTCGGAGTAGCGCGCTCCGAGTGTGATATGCCAGCGTTGATCCATGAAAGCGGGGGTATAGGTTGCCTCGCCAAATAAAGCGAGTGAGGTATTTTCCGTCGTGGTCGTGTCCAGGTCGCGAGGATTACCCAGCAGGATATTATCGACACCCCTACTGTCTCCTTCATCCTGGTAGTAATACAGACCCGCAACATATTGCAGATGCTCGGTGTCGCCGATCAGTTGGAATTCCTGTGAGAACTGCTCAAATTCCGTCCGGAAGTTGCCGAGACTAATTGCACCGCCACTGATCAACTCGCTGGTCGATAGCGGGTCACTGGTCGAATTATTATCAAATTCCCGGTAAGCGGTGATCGATTTTAGCGTCATCGCGTCATTGAGAGGCCATTCCCCTTGCAGCGTATGGGCACTGATTTCCAAGTCATTTTTATCGATTGCACGCAGTGCGCTAACGTTGTCGAGTCTATCCGGGCTCGCCTGGGTGATCGTGGTAACGCCGGCCAGCGGCGCGCCGGTATTGACGGCGGTCACTTGTTCAAACCGCTGGCTGTCTTCCATTTCGGCCTGTTCGTAGCGGTAGTCAAGGACGATATCATCGGTGACGTGCCAACGAAGGTCCGCTACTAGGCTGGTGCGATCCTCTTCGCCAAAATCTGCGCCGACGCCACTGTTTTCGACGACACCATCACGTCGCTCCGAAACCAGGTAATTGAGTTTCGCCGCTACATTGTCCGATAGCGGAACATTGATCATCGTACGCGATTTAAACGTGCCCAGGTTGCCCCCGGTAACGTCTTGCCGCGCTCCCAACGCATCGACGTTGGCGCGTTGGGTGATGATATTAACGGCGCCACCGGTGGCGTTACGGCCATAGAGTGTGCCCTGCGGACCCCTTAATACCTCAAGACGTTCGATATCCACGCCTTCAAAACCGGAACCAAACGAGGAGCCGATGTACACGCCATCCAGGTACAAGGCTACTGATGGATCCTGCGTGAGCTGCACATCATTTTGGCCAATACCGCGGATAAACAAGCGTACCGCACCAGGGTCATTGTTAAGCGAATTAACGACCAAGCTGGGAATGCTAGCGCTGATATCGGTCAAATCATCGATACCTCGGACTGCTAATTGATCAGTACCGAAGGCGACCACGGAGATCGGCACATCCTGTAGGGATTGTTCACGCTTTTGGGCCGTCACGACCACCTCTTCAAGGACGAGGCTGTCGCTCTGAGCAACAGCTGGTGCTGTGCCCGTGGCAAGCGCGATGGATGCCAATGAGCAAACTTGAAACAAGGGCGTAGTTTTCATGAGACCATCCTTATAAAGTTACTGAAAAATTGGGTTAAACCAAACCATGAAAATTCATATTCTGACTGTCGCACTCATCCACCGGCGTAGCGGCGACTGATAGCAGACTGCCTTCCGGCAAGAATTTCGGTTCTTTGCGCGGTAGTCACAGTCGGCGTATCTGCCGGCAAGTGCGTCGGCAGGTCGCTTAACTTCACCACGATTGACGACAGCTCCACTGGATAGCTTTCACAAGAATTCCAGCGCGCAAACAAAGACCCTTCCGGGTAGCCGGCAGTATCCAACCAATTGGCGACTGCCGGGTCCTGCTTGCTGATGACGTAGCGAATCATTCCGTCCGAATTTACATGCGTCATATGGTTGTTCAGGCTGGATTGACGGCTGGCATAGTCCAGTGATTCCATCCATGGGTTCGCCAGCTGAATATTGGTGAATTTACAGGCCGCTTGCGGCACTTCTATGAGCAGGGCCTCGTCGTCTGCCAGCTTGAAATAGGCCCGGCTGGTCGCCTGAAAAGGGTCTGACATGGGGAGAGCCGGGTCCCCGAGCCGGGGCACTGGCACTTCATTGGCTTTCTGCTTTAACTGGAACAGCATCCGGTGCGCCATCGTTAACGCCTCACGCACGCCACGCGCCATCTCCACGGATTCCTTAAGCTGAGTAGCGATGTCGTCGGAATCTGCCCGCGGCGCACTTTGACCCAATGTGGTCAAATTAAGAATTTCCCAACTACCTTCCTCCGTCTGCTGCCAGTCCGACACCAGCCGGCGGATAACGACGTTGTCTGCATCCGGCTCCAGCTTCAACCAGTTTCCGGCCTGCTTTTCGGCACTTAGGATCAACTCAAAGTCACCGTCCTGGTCGACGACAAGATCTTCTGTGGTAATACTGGATATCGTGCGCATCTCAGCCATTGGCGTATAGCCGAGCATGCCGCTGTACACATTGAAGGTAATTAGATCAAAGTTCGCGATGTTGCCTCGAATACGATATGTGTGGTCCCCGCGGACAGAGGCGCTGAGATAGGGATTGTCGGGGTTATCCCAACCAATGCGCGCAACACTATTGGGGAAGCGCGTAAACTGCGGGTAATCCGGGTTGTTGTGATCGGTCTGCTTGGCCATAAAGCTGCTGAGATAGCGCACAAGATGCCGATAGCCCTCGGCCGCTGTGCGCTCATCGGTATTAAACGGCGCGTTTTCGACCAGCTCGCCGAGTGCCTCTATCTCCTGGGCGAATTGAGCCCAGGCTTCGTTCATTTGTTGCTGTTCGGCGTTCTGGGGGTTGTGGAAGACGGAGTAGTAGGTTCCTCCACCGACGACAACGACTAAAGCCAAAAAAAAGATACTTAGTTTCATATACCGGTCTCCGTGGTGATCGCACACTGTGTTTCGAGGCTAACTATCGGTTGTTAAGTGACTTAAAACTTCCTAGCGCATGGGCAAGGAATAAAATAGGCTATCTTTCAGTGAGCTACCGATCCAGATAGTGCGTCGGTAACGAGAGAATCACTTCATGACTTCGTCAAATGACTACTTACACTGTTCAAATCCCGGCGTCAGCCCATGCCTGAGATTTCAACATACAGGCAACAGGTGGCCATGCTTCAGGAACCGGCGTGCCAATGTGGGATGACAACGGGAAAGTGGCTTTAGAGTGTCCGAGCTCACTCACTTACTTGCAGAAAAACGTCAGCTGCTTGGTCTATCCGCAATGATTTTGTTTGCCGCGAATAATCCGGTGAGATACGATTCTTCCAGGCCACCGATATTATGATCACCGATCATAAATACATGGGGTTTAGGCTGAAGCTTTCGAAAGGGTCCTTTGGTCAACTGTAACGCGGGGGACCAATGTTTATGTACAATGATTTTGTAATCTTCATAATAAGTAGAAAAATCAGGTTCGCCGGTATTTGCGTAAAGCACGTCAACAGGGCCATCTTCACCCGGCAGCACAAATAACATAGGCACCTGCACTTTCATGCCAAGCAATAGCGAGCATCCCGGTTTATAGAAGGCGCGGCGCTTGCCCTTGATATGAAACACATGAAGATCGATATCTCGAGCAGGGTTTGTGTCTTCAATACCTATATCCTGGCCAAACGCGACACGGGCACTACCGGGCAAGGCCAGCACCAGGTTTTTCGCTCTCCAGGTCCGACTACCGGAGGTCGCTTGATAGGCTTCACCACCATTGATTTCACGGACAGACTCAACAGTCTCTATGACGATCTGATCGGCATAACCTTTGGTAAGCTTAGGAACGAGATCACTCCAATCGTGGTAATTCAGGCCGTTACCCGTTAACGACCCCAAGCCGATCCACGTCGCACCCAGACAAAAAAAGAAAGCATTCATTTCTCGCCAGTCAACCATGAAGATCGCGCCGGCGCTTGGTCCAAAGAGTTTATCGCTGATTATTTCAATGCCATGTTCCTTAGCAAAATCTTCGGCACTTTGTGATATCAAACGGCTTAATAACGGATCCCTCGCAACCAGTTCCGTTAAACAGGTATGGGGCATTTGTTCTCGCAGCTTTTTCATGGATTTCAGAAACGGGCCAAAGGCTTTGAGCCCCTTAAAAAAACCAATCGGTGATGCGCTGAGCATTGCCAATCTTGGTTTTTCCCCATCCCACAGATAGGCCTGAAAGTGACTGGGTTGTCTAATTGTCGATTTTTTGGCGTATTTTTTCATCTTGACATGGTCATTATTAAGCATGGCTGCGCCGAAGTAGTGGCCTTGAGCAGAACGTTCAAAACGTCCACCCAGGGTATCCGTTACCAGCGTAAACGGGATATTTGCGTCACTTAAATGCCTCGCGCAGGCGAGCCCGGCGATACCACCGCCAATGATTAGCGTATCGGTCTGGGAATATCTAAATTCATTTACCTTGCTAGAAACTGCTGAAGCCATAATCGTACACCTGCAAAGGAAAGAGGCCTGTGGGGATAGTTAGTTCACACCAAATTGTTGCGACTGTTCCCAAGGGTTACCGTCGCATACGGGACGCTCTCTATTCGGCAAAGCTCAGCTTCTCGCTGGTGCCCCTAATAACTATTGGTCAAGGATGAGGCTAACTATGGACAGTCAAGCCTCGTAAAACTTCCTGGCGCATGGGCAAGGAAAAAAAGAAACCTATTGTCAATGGGTTACTGATCCAGATCGATACAAATAGTCATAGAGACAGACCACCTAAGTACTAGCCCATGCGCCCGGAGGTCGATGT
>JBPCXM010000455.1:0-4284 GCA_051008535.1 Pseudomonadales bacterium
AGCGGCCCACTCCCACAATTTGAGGTGTTTGCAAACGGAGAGCGCCTGCAAATCGCACGTTGGCCAAACACAAACCGAGATGCGCCAGGTGGAAATACTTGGGCTCATATTGCCACTGCGCCCTTGAATTCTCTGGATCGATTCTCACACAGCGCGCTGCCGAAGCTAAGTTCAAAGTCGTTAGATGAGGCAGTCATACACATCTGGCCCGCAAGCGACTGGTTTGATCAGTACGTTGGTATCAGAAGCATCAGCTCTGGCAACATTAGACTGGCCGACCGGGTCAGCTATCCGATTGAAGCTGGCCGCCGGTTCGCTATCATAAATGCGAAGGAGTTACTCGACGCACCCGGCGAATGGCACTACTCACCTGCAAAAACAGAACTTAGGATCATCCCGATTGCGGGATCCGCCTTACGGCAGCCTGTGGTCTCCTATCTAGACAATGTAATCTCAATGCGTTATGCGCAAAATGTTCACTTGAAAGATCTCACCATTGAATTTAGCCGCAAAACCGCCGCTACCATATTTCAAGGACACGGCAACATCATAGCCAATTGCATTGTTCGCAATGCGGGTGGCTTTGGAATCCATGTAAACCATGGAGCAGAACACTCAGTTATCGACTCAGAGATATATGGCACGGGATATGGCGGGGTATTCCTTAGAGGGGGAGACAGAAAAACATTAAAAGCTGCAAACCACACTGCTGTTTACAACAACATCCATGACACCGGCACGCTGCTACACGGCACAATGGCAGCACTAAATTTGCAAGGAGTTGGCAATACTGCCAGAGAAAACCATATTCACCACACGCCAAGCATGGCTGTATGGATCAAAGGTAACGATCATCTCATCGAACACAATGACATTCATAATGCGTGCGAGCAAAACGGCGACTGTGGCGCGGTTTATACTGGGCGCGACTGGACCTTTCACGGCAACTTGATCCGCTATAATCGTATTCATGACATCTACGGTTACGGCATGAAAAGCATAGATGCTGAGACAGGCGTACCCGAATATGTCACGCCCTACGACACGCGCGGCGTATATCTTGACGACGCTGTGGGCGGCATAAGCGTTATCGGCAATTTGTTCTATCGCATCCCCGATCGGATGCTGCAAATCGGTGGTGGCCGCAACCATTTGATTGACAACAACGTCTTTGTCACTAATTCCTACGCTATCTGGATGGACGCTCGCTGGCCCGATTTTCCATGGGAGACAACCATGATGTCGCGCCTGAATGCCGTTCCTTACAAAAGTGCACTTTGGCGTAGTCGCTACCCTCGATTGGCGAAGCCGATGAATAACATTCGCTGGCCTGAGGATAATCGAATCACGCGCAATATCATTATCGCCGAACCGTCAGCACCGGGTATGCTAGTTACCTTTCGATATAAAATTCCTCCAGCAAATCTGGAAATTGATAACAACATCGTCTGGAATCATGGCGATACTGTAATGCTCGATTTCCATTTGCTGAAAGGCAAAACCGTTGGTCTTCGCGATTGGGCTACATGGCAAGAAATGACGGGGCACGATAAGCATAGCCTATTGGTCGACCCGCTTTTTGTCGACGCGGCAAACGGCAATTTTGGGTTGCGAGCAAATTCGCCCGCGCATAAACTCGGCATCAAAGAGATACCGATAAAAGACTCGCTGAAAAGTTATAAGCAACTACAAAAAAGCAGCAAAACCTCGCCCTCGGCACCTAACGCTGCCAGCGGTGTGCAAGTGGACTAATTTCAAATGACATATTGATGAGTTTTCGTAAGTACTGACAAAAAACAAGGTGTTATGAGCCGAAAATATAGATTCGCCCCACCAAGAATCTGATTTCCTAGACGTTAGTACGCCTGTGTTTCTACAACTCAGCAACTCAACCCCCATAATACCGAAACACGATCAGTCTGCTATCCGTGGCACCCGTGGTTCAATCAGGCGGTCGTCATTTGTCAGGCCCGAATGAAGCGCGTTCTGGCGCAATTTCGTTGTCAGCTTGAGTCCGATGAAATTAGCAGAGCCATTGAGATCCCTCAATGGATGTTTGACCCGGTCGTTTGTAGCGCGATGCGCCTGCAAGTGACACCGCGTGTGCACATTGATGCCTTGTTGGACTTAAAGGCATTGTTTGCAGATGCGGCGGTATACAGCAACAGCGCCATGTTACAAGCTCAGCCTCATTGCTTGACCCCAAGAGGAGAGGCTAATGCGACGCACCCAGCGACCGAGCATTCAACACGAGCTGTTTCATCCACCCCAACTCGAACCCCACTGGCAGAATCTTCCGGAGACGATACGTCGAGAGGCAGTAAACCTGTTGATTCAACTGCTGCTGCAACACCGGCAGAAGACTCAGCGATCCACGCCAGTGGGTCAGGAGGGAGATGATGAGTGATAAAATCAAGCATCACCACCGGCAACGCAAGGCGATGCTGTATGTGCGTCAGTCCTCGACATACCAGGTAGTCCACAATCGAGAGAGTCAGCAGCTACAGTACGCGATGAAAGATCGATTACGGCAACTGGGCTGGAGCGAGATCGAGGTCATTGATGAGGACCTTGGTCGCTCCGCGGCGGGTAACGTTCAGCGCGCTGGCTTTGATCGCCTGGTGTCCCAGGTATGCTTAGGGCAGGTTGGCGCCGTGGCGGCGCGAGAGGTTTCACGATTTGCCCGCAACAATCGCGAATGGCAGCAACTGGTTGAAGTCTGCCGGGTGGTCGATACGCTGCTCATCGATCAAGAGACGGTCTATACACCGCGCCACGGTAATGACCGCTTGTTGCTGGGCCTGAAGGGCAGCTTGAACGAGTATGAGCTCGACCTGCTTCGTGAACGCTCAGTGCAAGCCCGGCGCGAGAAAGCGCGTCGTGGCGAACTGATCGTCGCGGCACCAGCGGGCTTTTTGAAAACCGAAGACCAGCGGCTTGAGAAAGATCCGGATCAGCGAGTTCAGGAGGCCATTCGGTTAGTGTTTGCCAAATTTCTCGAGTTGGGTAGCGCCCGGCAAACCCTGTTGTGGTTTATCGAGCACGATATGGCGCTACCGGGGCGTCTTCCTGGCGCAGAAACACATTGGCGACGCCCTTCTTATGGCACCGTTTATCGCATACTCACCCATCCGGCCTATGGTGGCGCGTATGCCTACGGTAAGAGCGAACACACCACTGAGTATGCGCAAGGTCAGCCCCGTCGCGTCAGCCGCCGTAAACCGCGCGAGCAGTGGTTAGCCTTGATTCCTGAGGCTCATGAGGGCTATCTTAGCTGGGAACAGTTTGAGCACATTCAGCAGATGCTTACAGACAATGGATTTGGCGCTGGCAAACCGGGCGCGGCTAAACTAGGTTCGGGCTTACTCGCTGGTCTGTTGCGTTGCCGGCGATGTGGGCGCAAATTGATGGTGAACTATACCGGTTACAATGCGGCGGTGCTGCGCTATGCCTGCCGTCGTGGCAGGCTGGACAATGGCGATGCAACGTGTATCTCCTTCGGCGGTACCGCGGTTGATGAGGCGATGAGCCAACAGGTGTTGCGCGTGGTACAGCCCGGGGCGATGGAGGCGGCCGTGTTGGCCGACCAAGACGCTGCCCGCGAGCAAGATGATGTGCTGGCTGCCCTGGGGCGTGATTTGGAAGCTGCTCGCTATGCCGCGAACCGTGCATGGAAGCAATACGATGCCACCGACCCCGACAACCGGTTGGTAGCGAATGAACTGGAGCGACGTTGGAATCAAACCCTACAGCGTGTCGGTGAACTGGAGCAGCGCATTGATCTGCAACGAAGCCAAAGCATTACCCAGATAACTCCCACGCTCGAAGACTTTCAAAGCCTGGCCGGCGACCTGGAAGCGGTGTGGGCGCATCCCGAAACGGACATGCGATTGAAGAAGCGGATTGTCCGTGCGCTGATTCATGAAGTCATCGCAGACGTTGACGCAGAAGTGGGTGAAATTATCCTCCTCATTCATTGGCAGGGCGGGGTCCACACGGAGTTGAGATTACCGCGACGCCGGCGTGGCCAGAACAGTGCCCAGGCCCCAGAATCTACCCTCGATGTGGTGCAGGTATTGGTCCGAATCTGTCCCGACGACGTCATCGCGGGCGTACTCAATCGTAACGGCTTGCGCACGGGGCGTGGCAATCGCTGGACGCGTGAACGAGTGACCTCGCTGCGCAGCTATCACAAAATTCCCCGACACTGTCCCAAGCGGTGCCAATCAGAGGGTTGGATGAATCTCACGAAGGCTTCCGAATTCCTGGGCATAAGCGGAAGAA
>JBPCXM010000456.1:0-4160 GCA_051008535.1 Pseudomonadales bacterium
CGTCTGGTAATCACGAAGAGATAAATGGCGACTGACAAAGTTCTTACCGACAACTTCCGCTGTAATACCGCCTTGCACGCCAGCACCCCCTGCGTGCGCATTTAACCCAAACATCGTCAGCAGCGAGCCTATGGCCAATAACTTGGTGATCATTCGAGTGTATGCTTTCATTTACTTTCTCCTGTTTGTATTTACGGCGGCACTAGTTAAGCTGGCGCCAGCGGCGTCTGCCCTGCGAGAAGCCCTCGCCGGAAAAGCCGGATTTAACCTCGCCTTCTGATGTGCCGACATAATAGCAATCCCCGGAACCACAGCGAATCACGGTCGGGTCGGAATACACGCCGTCGCCGCTGAGTTCACCCTGAATACCCGAGGTCTTGCTGTTGTTTAGGTAGTCATCGCTGTCCAGCACGCCGTCGCCGTTGTGGTCGAAGGGTTGTGCGGGAGCCAATCCACCATCGGAGCGATCCAGTGCCATCAACCAGCTTGTGCCACCGGCTTCGCACGGGTTGTCGCTGGGAATGATCGTGGTAAACACAACCGTACGCCCGCGCAATACCGATCTGCCAACCATACGTTCACCGGTTAATATCGGAGTTGCTCCACCGGCGGCAAGCTGCAAATACCAGCCCATTTTCGCGTTCGTACCTTCCCACTCAATGGGTAGATCGGTGGTTACCCGTTTACCGCTGCTCTCCTGAGAGATACTCTGCTGCAGCAGATTGGCCACCGTTAAATTGCTCTGCGCCACATGACTTTTTGTAGAAGTTACGGGCAAGTCGGCACAGGCGGTGTTGCCGCTACACAAGTCTTTATCCCAAATGCCATAAAATGCTTGTAGTTCAGTAGTGGTATTGTCGTCGGTCTCGAGATATTGACCAGTACCGAAATACACCATATTGCCACCGCGGCGCGAAGGATGACCGCCAATACGCGGTGTCGATTGAATCGGTTGCGCTACACCACCGCTTGTTTCGGCCTTGAATAACGGCGCAGGGCCGCCGGCATCGGAATACGCAATCTTCCATTCGCTCAAGTCTTCGCTACTGATATCAAATTTCCACAGGTTGCCGTACAAGTCGCCAGCATACACATAGTCTGTGGTCAGGTCATCGTCATTAAAGACGGCAGCCGGACTGCTTAAGCCGTTCGCAACCAAAGGATCGGGGCCATCACCCAGGCCGGCACCGGTATCGAGTTTCTTGAGCAATGCGCCAGTTTCCGCGTCGACGACATACAGTACGGCATTACCACTTGCCGATGCGGAGCCATCTCCATGCGTCGAGTTATAGCCATTACCGAAGATAACAACCCAGCGGCCAGTTGTGCTTGGCTGGTTGCTGCTGGCATCGGTGCTTTTATAGTTAACCTTGGCTAAGATTGGCTTGGAGTAGCTAAAGCCCATATCCGGGTCACCATTGGCGCCGGTATCACCGTCGGCAATACCGCTGGCGGTATTAGTGTCACCAAACTCCCAGCGCACGAGTTGACTAGCCAGGGTGTTGTCTTCCGCAGTGATAGCGTCCGGGTCGGTAACGTCCAGTGCGAAAAAGCCTTGACCACCCGTACGCACCGCACCCGTCAGCAAAGTATGCCAGGCATTATCGTAATAGGCGTCGCCATGTGACAATTCACCATCGACATAAGACCCACTCACAAAAGTCTGATCGGTCAGCTTCCACAGTTTGTCAATCACCAGATCCGGTATATAGGAAAATTTTTCCTTGCCACCGCTAGACACATTAATACGTGCATCATAAGCGTGCAGCATGCCGTCGTTGGCGCCTACATACAGCATGGGGGTGCGGTTGAAGGTACCGGAAGCACAGCTATCAATTGTCCCGTTATTGTCGGTGTCTTGTGGGCCGGTGCAGAGGAAATTGCTATGCGTTTGGCTGCCGCCGCCCTCCAGATCATCCGGGTACAATATATCGAACGCGCCGCTGGCCTCAAAGCCGTTCCCCACGTACATGGGCGAAGAGTGCACGATAGCGCCCAGGCGCGATTCCGAACGGTTGCGGAAGGTACCGCCGTTTTGCTGTTCCAGCGCATCATTACCGCGAAGATATTGCAAGCGCGCTTGACCCAAGCCGTCCCCATTGTGTAACAGGTTTTGATTCGCCGTACCGATGTTTGAAGTCGCCCATCTGAACTTGCGGCCGCGATCGCCCAAGGCGTTATTCGGCAGTGCGGTGAATATTTTACGGCCGCCCCAGGCCAATGACGTTTTCGTGTTTAGCAGACCCGCATCCCAAACTGCTCCGCACACCGTGCCTATCGACAGGCTATTACAGCTATCGCTGCCGGAGCCATCCGAAATCGGCCGGCCTAAAATTTTGCCTTCCCAGGTATCGGTCTGAAACTTGGCCTGGTATAAGCCCACGCCGCCGGCAATCGAGCTGCTGTTAAGATCCACCGCGGAGGCCGACGACGTGCGCGCGCTGAGCGAGTTGACGATTTTTGATATCGCATTGCTTAACTCATCGGGGCTACTGGCGGCAAAGAACTGGCCACGGCTATTAATGGCGGTATGGTAGAGGTCATCTACCCGGCCCTCGGCATCCTGCTCAATATTGCCGCCGCCGTTAATTTTGGTGATTGGCGTCCATTCGGTTTGGGGATCGCCCAAAATGTTCGTAAAGGTGTTACCGAGAACCAGATCGTCGTACACCGACTGCGTCAATGGAATAATGCCGGCCGTACCAAAACCTACGGTATAGGTGACCATATGTTGCCAGCTAGCCGGGTCGTTAGCCGGATTCCAATAGTCTGCATTCGAAATATTGCCTTCTGTTGAGCTACCTTGCGGAAGATAGGGTTTGACGTTATTGGCAAGAGTAGAACGCAAATCCGTGGCCCAATAGTGGAACGCAATATCCGACAGCGGCACTTGATTGTTGGCGCCAACGGAGCTAGGCAACTCCACATCGGCATAGATAAAATGCTCGCCGCTGGCAGGGTCGTACGACTTGCTGTCGGGCAAACTAAACGTTTGGAAATCACGCCGGAAAGGTGTTTGCGCAGGATCGCCGTGGCTTTGGTTGTAAACGCCGTCGGTGACCATGATATGGGTATTCAGCCGGCATGAAAGTTCTGTCGTGTTATCGGGTGCGCTACCACCCGGATCAATGACATAAGGACTGTTAGTGCCGGATGTAGAGTAATAATCACCTACCTCTATCATCGCCTTACGCAAAGGCGTGCCACCATCGGCGTTAACATCGAATAACCAGTCGTAGAAATGTGTTCTTTCTTCGTTACCGAATTCAGTCACGTAGTTCACCGTGCCACCGTTATTACCGGACTTGACGTCACGCTGATTGATGGTTTGACGGCCGACCCGAATCGAAGACGGTAAATTTTGTGGCGAAAACGCAAAGCTGATCGATCCTTTCGCGGACTTCATGCGATAAGAATAGTATTGGTACCAGTTGGCAAAGTTTTGTTCTTCGCTGGTGCCCGCCACAACGACTTTGTCATAGCAATCGTCGTCTTCCGGATCACTGGTATTACAATTGGTATTTGTTGCGTCGTAGGTGTAATAGTACGCGGGCTCGGTACCACCCGAATAGAGGGGTCTGGAAGTTGCGTAATTACCCACATGCCATAAGGGCCGGTAACTGGTTGCCAGGTTCACGCTGGTCGGTAGTGTGCGCGTCTCGTCATCGCCATCACCGTAGGGATCCGTTAGCGCGGCGGTGAACGTCGCGTTTGCCATGGCAGCGCCACTCGCATTCAACGGCGGCGCATAGGTCAACGTTGGATCGTAGTACATTTTGTTGTAGTAGGACGATTTAGCCGCATTCAGCGCATCTTTATCCCATATGCTGTCTGGGATATAAGCGACGCCCATACTGCCGGAGTCATCCATAGACAACACAACGTTAGGCGGTACGCTATCCACAAGGAACAAAGGCAAATCGCTTAAGGTCAGTGCCGTAGCAGTGGATGGTAATGTACCGATTACCAGGGAGGTACCCAAAGCCAGCTGACTCGCTACCCGCTTAACACCACGTCTCATTTTAAAATTCATCATGCTCACCTTTTCCTTACTTGTAACGCTTAAAGTAAGCGCTTTGTACAACGCTCATGCTGCGAATATCGCCACCAGTGGCGGCCGCTGTGGCTTGGTAGTGATACCAGCCGGTTTTGCTTAATAC
>JBPCXM010000457.1:0-6644 GCA_051008535.1 Pseudomonadales bacterium
TGCAAAATATGCCAACGCACGCGGCGAGTTGGACAAGCTACTTTCCGATGATTAACAAGCGCCAATACTGACCTTGCCCATGCTATGTAGGCTGCCATCAGGATCGCGGTAAATCACTTCATAGTCGCCGGGCTGTACAGCTTCGAGTTTAGCCGGCCCGCAAACCGCTGAAGGCGCTTTCAGACCTTGCTTAGTCGCCACAATAACGACGTAGATGCGACCGTCTTCGATGACGGCGCTTGTTCGCCGCCAGGCGCGTTTTGCATGCAATATGCGCGGTGTAGTGGTTATCGCCTTGATGCCCGACACATTGCACCGCACCGGCAAGAACCAGTGTCCGGCTTCGCGAAATGCGGGTTCGAGTGCAATTCCTCCGCGGTTTTGCATAAATTCCCAACTCACCGGCTGGTCGAAACGGTCATTAAAGGACGCTGACTGCGCCGCCGCACAGACCGCGATAAGGGCTAACGCAACGCCTGTTTTTGCCGCATATGATCGTCTCAGTCTTACGCGCATTTCCTATCAGCCTGTGGTGTGCAATTTCTTAATCTTGGCACCAAATCAGCAGTTTGTTACCTCTTGCGTTTTGGTCAAGGTCACATAGAATATCACTATGCATGAACATGTTAACCTGCTTTTCCATGTCATGTTAACCCTCATTAAGCTCAGCAATCCCGGTGGGGTTAAGGCTGTCATGGTGGAAAATATCACCATGAGACAGCAGCTCATCACGCTCAATCGATGCCGCAAGAGAGCACCTAAACTTTCCACATTTGATCGGTTCCTGTTCGGGTTCGTTGCATTTTCTATCCGTATAGGGTGATTGCAGAAAATTACCATCATTCTATAACCGTCCACCTTCCTTAATTTCCATCAAGCGCCGGTAAAGCGAAAATACCGACAATTTTATTCAAACGAAACCCAGAAAAAGCCGCGTAGAAAAAGTCCGGAACACACGCTTATAGATCTGGCCATTGAGATGAAAAAGCACAATCCAGCGTTCGGTTACGGCAGAATATCAGGCCAGATATTTCAAGCCTTTGGTGTTAAGGTCAGTCGCTTTGCCGTCGGCAGAATCCCTCGAAATAACAAGGGTAAGCTACCCACTGGCGAAGGGCTTTCGTGGCTATCGTTTATTGGACATATGAAGGACAGCCTCTGGTCCGTGGACTTATTTCGCTGTGAATCGATTACGCTGAAATCGCATTGGGTCATGGTGATCTTGGATCAGTTTAGCCGAAGGATTATTGGTTTTTCCGTGCATGCTGGCGACCCTGATGGCATTGTGTATTGTAGACTGCTTAATGAGATTGTTGCTGGCAAATATCCACCCAAGTATTTAAGTTCGGACAACGACCCTTTGTTTCACTTTCATCGATGGCAGGCCAATCATATTGTAACCATAGAAATCTATCGATGGAAATCCCATGCAGGTGGTCACTATCAATTGCCAGAGGCAGCGTGATTTAGCATAACGCACAGCACACGGTTACTGCACAGCCAGTGCTAAGAACCACCACCCAAAAATACAAGCAAGAACGCTGCGATTCTGTTATTACCCTGTTAGTCGCGCATTATGCTTACAGTAATTGAACCGAGGCCTCTTGCTGCAAATTTTTCGTGTAACGCACTCGCTCCCTTTGCCAGCAATTGACAGCATTCATCCGTTGCTGAATGTGCGTTGAGAAGCCAGCCATCGTTGCCGCGTCGCAGCGTAAATTCGGTGTCGGGAAACAATTCGGGGGCCATCGCGACGCGAATGCTATCGTCATTAGCGGCCTCGCTGTCGGCAAGTAAAGCAAAGCGCACACAGCGATCGATCAATGCGCGCAGTTCTTGCGCGCGGGCTGATTGTAGTGCGGCCCCACATTGAGTCGGCGCTTCACCTGCCCCAGCGCCAAAATGCGTTTGAATGGCACCTAATGCCTGCAAGCACTCGGCGACTTGCTGAGCTTGTTTGTTCAACGCCTGCATATACGATTCCGTCGCAGTCTGCTGCGATTTCGCAGACCTTGCAATCTGCGTGTCGGCGTTGTTGTGCCGGATTGCCGGCGCCGGGTCGGGCGGCTGGGAATCGTTGTGTCGTTTACAGTCAGCGAGTTGATTAGCCTGCCACATTGCGGTGCCGAAGCGCTGCGCGTTGGCGCTATTGGCCAGCACACCTGACAAGAAGGCCCGCTGTGCGCGCTCGGCTGTCGTCACCTGGTGTTCCGAAACCCTGCTCATGTCAGTCTCTCCAGTTAGGCTCCCTAAGTAAGTACCCCTAAGCAAGCTAATCGTTCGCGAGCCATTGCTCGGTAGCGAACTCTTCTTCAACTTCAGCTGCCCGCTTTGCGGCATCGCGCCGTTCGCTGCCGAGTTGTTGTTGAGTATTTTCTAGCTTCCGCTGCATCAACAGATACTCGTCAGCCTTATTTGTGCTCACTTGTCGAGCTTTGGCCAGCATTTCCGCTGTTTGTTGCAAATGCACTATTTCCTGATCCATCTGTTGTCGCAGACTTTGCCAGTGTTGTTGCCCAATAAGTACCTGATCCAACGGCACCGGCTGGTTTGTCGTCGCCAGACTATTGTACTGCAATGCCCGCTGCAGTTTCTCAATCCGCTGTTGCACTTGCGCATAGGCGGCTTCGCATCGTGCTTCTTCCGCCCGCGCAGCCACAAGCGATCGCTGCGCCTGAGACACACGTTGCTCGCGGATTTTTAAAAGGCTATTCCATTTCACTCAAACACTACAAAAGAACTAGCTAATTGCGCTATACAATGACGCCTGACTTTCGGAAAAAGTTGCCAGCCGGCGCGAAGATTGCGTCAGATGTTCGCGCAGGCGCGGCGCACAGGCCAACGCCGCGTCGCCATCGGCATCGTGGCCGGCTTTGTACTCACCAAGCTGTACCAGCAATTCAATGTCCTTATGCTTGGCAAGCAACTGGCGGGCGCGAGCGGCAGCGGCTTCATGCTCGTCTGTTACCAGTTTGTCCATCAAGCGACTGGCGCTGGCCAGTACGTCGATAGCCGGGTAATGATTTTCCGCCGCCAACTGGCGCGACAAGTAAATGTGCCCATCGAGTAGCGAGCGCACCTCCTCGGCGATCGGGTCGGCGCTGTCTTCGTCTTCCATCAATACTGTATAGAACGCTGAGATAGAGCCCAGGTCGTTATTGCCAGCGCGTTCGAACAACTGCGGCAGCACGGAAAACACTGATGGCGGAAAACCGCGCCGTGTCGGCGGCTCGCCGGCGGCCAAGCCGACATCGCGCAATGCGCGCGCGAAGCGGGTGACAGAATCGACCAGCAGTTGCACGCGCTGGCCCTGGTCGCGAAAATATTCGGCAATCGCCGTCGCCACATAGGTCGCGCGTGCGCGTTCCAGCGCCGGTCGGTCGGAGGTGGCAACAACCAGCACAGTTTTATGCAGGCTGTCTTGCAGATTGTCACGCACGAATTCCTGTACTTCACGGCCGCGCTCGCCGATCAGGGCGATGACGTTGACGTCGGCCTCCGAGCCGCGCGCCAGCATGCTCAGCAAGATAGATTTGCCGCCGCCGGCAGCGGCAAATATCCCCATGCGTTGGCCCTCACCGCAGGCCAACATGCTGTCAATGGCTCGCACGCCGGTAGCCAGGGGCTGTTTGATGGCGGCACGTTGCATCGGGTTGGGTGGGTCCGCGTACAGAGGTATCCGGTGCTCGCATTGCGGTGGCCCACCGCTATCGAGGGCGTGCCCGTTCCCGTCAATTACGCGGCCCAGCAGGGCAACGCCAACGACAACTTCCTGGCAGCGACCAGCAGAGATAACCCGGGTCGCGTTGGAGATACCTTGCAAGCTGCCTAACGGTGTCAGCAAGGCGCAATCACCGGCCAAGCCAACGACTTCGGCAGACAACTGCCAATCGCTTTGTGGGTCGTATAAGCTGCACAATTCACCCACACGCACCGGCAAGCCGGTGACTTTAATGACGGTGCCACAGGCTTGTACGACTCTGCCGATGGCTTGCAAGGTGTCGGTGGACTGCAGAACGCGGCGCAGACGGGGAAAGTCCAACGTTGTGCCAGCCATTGTCGGTAGGTCTGACTCAGCCATCGGTCAATTCACTTTTCAGCGCACGCTCTATAGCCGCCAATTGTGTTTCCAAACCGGCTTGCACACTGCCGAGTTCGGTTTCCAGGCGACAATCGAGACGGTCCATGGAGGGGTCTGCCTGAACCTCAATATGCACGCCGCGGCAAGCACTCACTCCCTTCTCTTGCAGCCGCTGTTGCAGCGTGGCGCTACTGTCGGGATGCACCTGTACCACCACGCTCGCATGCTGCTCGCACACCTTGCGCAATGCCTGAAATGCCAAACCAAGCGTCACCACGTCGGCCGGCAGTTCGCCGACCAGCGCACGCACGGTCTCCAATGCCAAGTCCACTAACTGCGTCTCGCATTTGGTGCTGCGCTGATCGGCTCGCTGTAACACCGTTAAGGCTTTTTCGCTGGCCGCGGCCAGACCGCTTTGATAGCCCTTGTCCCAGGCTTGCTGGCGCACGCTATCCAGATGACTCAGACAATGCTGCTCAGCCTGATGAATCCGTTGTTCGGCCTCCTGCGCACCACGCGCAATATGATACAAATCGCTGTATTGTTCAGCCGGAATGACACGGGTGTCCTCCAGCAACGACGACAACGCCAGGTCGGGTGGATAATCAATCGACAACGACATGTCAGCACTCCGACAAAGTATTGACCAAATTGCTAAGCTGCGCGGAATCAACGGTCAATCCTTGCGGTCGCATATTCCAGCACGCCGGCGGGAATGCAAAGCGCATACGCAGTGCAAAGAACGGGTCTTCACTGTCGAGCGTTTGCTCCAACAGCGCGATGCCGTGGGCAACGATATAACGTCCGATATACTGTTGCGCGACGGCCTGGTCGAACTCCGTGCGTTGCACACCAGCAACGGCAAGAGCGTCAACATCCGTAGCGGCGCGCACAGTGGTTAAATAGCCCTCCTCACCTAAATAGTCACGAAGCTGGGCGACGGCGGTGCGAGTTACAGCGGTGCGAATATGGTTTGCGCATGCGTATATGCCTAACTGTTTTGCGATATCGCGTTGTTTGCTGGTATCCAACAGCAACCACTGTTGTTCCGGTTTCAGGCTTTCGCGTTCGGGCACAACCAGCTGATAGTGTTTAGCGACGGCCTTGCGTAGCAGCCGGGATGCGTGCCGGCTCTTTTGTACGCCGGATAACAAATCGCTATCCAATGGCAGAACTTTTTTCAGCCAGCTGGGCTCAAGGCTGCTCGCGTCCGGAAAAAACAGCTGGGCCTTGCGCCCCAATTCACTGAACGTACTAGCCATGGGATACCCTCACTAACTGTGCCGGTCGCCGGCGGCGACGCATGGCGTGTACGGCCCAGAGTAAACCCATCAGTAGCAACGCCGCGCCGGCCGCTGCTCCGCCGAGCAGGCGCTTATCGCTCCAGTCCAGCGTGTCAGGCCATTCAAATTGCCAGCTGACGGCGCTCGCGGTCTGAGGGTATGCGGGGGCGGCGTCGGTCGGGAAAAAAGAGACTGTCACATGGTCGTAAGGTAAACCTTCAACACTGTTCACCACCAGCGCTTTAATGGCTCCGGTTTGCTTCGCTACCTGCGAGCCGGGGCGATGTTTGATGAATACTGAGGCCGACGACGGACTGCGTTTGTCGCTGAGAGCATTCTGCTCAGGGATAGCGAGATGCACGCGTGCGACAATGACGCCATCAATATTTGAGACTGTATTGGACAACTCCTGCGAAAGGCCATGCAACAAACGCGCCCTCTCTTCCAGCGGAGAAGAGACAAATCCTTCCTTCTTGAAGACATCACCCAATGATTCATAGGAATCGCGCGGATAACCGTTTTCTTTCAACTTCTGCATCGCAAGGGGCAAATCGTCCAGTACCGTTTCCAGCGCCCACGCTTTGTCAGACCGGCTTTTTCTAGCATCAATATCTTCACGCAACAACAACGCCAACATTTCATTCACTTGTTGTTCGTCCAGGTTTGAGTACAGCTGCTCATAGCCGCAACCGGACAATATAATAGTTAAAGCGCAGAGGAAAATTCGCCAACGTTGCATCGCGAGCTCCCTATCAGTCCGCTAGGATTGTTGCCGGAACAATTGCTGCATACCATCAGACGAACGGTTGGCTACATTCGATACCAGCTCGCAATGAAACATAAACTCGTGGCTGCGCATGGTTAGCATCATCAATTCGCTGGGTTTTAGCTCCTTACCCTGAGCGAGACTGGCTTGCTGACCCAGTTCAGCCGCGTGGGTGTTGAGCTTTAGGAACGGGTCAAGCAGCGAGGACACGGTTTTATTCGACTGCGAATCAATCGCTGCCGTGTTGGGAGCCTGTATTTGCCGGCTACTCGCATCCTTATAAGCGTTTTCAAACTTTGCAATGTCTTGCGGGGAGACTCGGCTTCCCATTTGCTTTGCATTACCCGCACCCGATGTGGCCAGGTTTGCTGCTAGTGCTTCTGCACTCATAATGATATCTCCACTAGGTTGTTGTTTCACGCGCTATTCGCGATTTAAGTCGCTCCTACAGGATAGTCCTTGGCTACTGTTTCTTACCAAGAGTCTCCAACGCCTGACCGATACTATTGCTAGC
>JBPCXM010000458.1:0-6499 GCA_051008535.1 Pseudomonadales bacterium
GCAGTGAGGGGGTCATCGTAGTGGCCGCCATAAGTCATATAGACATAGTTGGAGGGCGATGGATATTCTCCTGCCGTAGTATCTATTTTCTTTACAACTGGTCTAACGCCACAAGCGAGTCGCAATGCTCTCACAGCCAGGGAGGCTTGCTGTACATCGGACAAGGAATATTGCGTTTGTGGGGCGCACTCATCAAGCACCAGGCCTGCGATTTGTTCGTCGCCAAACCCTAGCAACTTCCAATTGCGCCACTGTGACTCCTCGATTTGCTTAAAAATACCGCTAACCGTTTCTTTGGGCGCTCCAACACCTGCTCCGTTCGCAAACGCTTGGATTTCTTTCTCGGTGCTAACAATCCGCTCAATATGATGCAGAAACCATTGATCAATCTCGGTAAGATCGTGTACTTCCTTCAGCTTGAGCCCTTTCCTGAGCGCTTCGACCACGGCAAATAAACGCGTATCCGTGGCTTGTTGCAGTATCTCCCGGTAGTTATCTTCCATCTCTAGATGAATCCGGCTCAAACCCATCATGTTCTCGCTGACCATCCTGACGGCTTTTTGTAATGCCTCCGGGAACGTTCGACCAATTGCCATGACCTCGCCGACAGACTTCATGGTTGAGCCCAAATTCTTGTTGACTCTAATAAACTTATTCAGATCCCAACGTGGAATCTTCACCGCAACATAGTCTAATGCCGGCTCAAAAAAAGCGCAGGTAATACCGGTCACCGGATTAGGCAGCTCAAGCAAGTCGTAACCGAGAACAACTTTACTGGCGATATACGCAATAGGATAGCCCGTCGCTTTACTGGCAAGCGCACTGGAACGAGACAATCGCGCGTTGACTTCGATCACATAGTACTCGGCTGAATCGGAACTCAACGCGAATTGAACATTACATTCCCCTATAACGCCAAGAGAATTAATAATATGCAAAGATGCATCACGCAACATCTGGTAGTCGGCATCAGACAAGGTTTGACTGGGCGCAACAACGATGGAATCGCCGGTATGTATCCCCATTGGATCAAGGTTTTCCATATTGCAAATCGTAATGCAATTCGACTGTCGGTCACGCATGACCTCATATTCGAGTTCTTTCCAGCCTCGTAAAGACTTTTCGACGAGAACCTGCGGCGATGAAGCCAGCGCGCCAATGACCAGCTCTTCCAACTCACTAGCATTTTTGGCAAAACCACTGCCTAATCCTCCGAGGGTATAGGCAGCACGTACAATGACAGGATATCCAATGCTGGCTGCGGCAACTTGGGCGGCAGCTAAGTTTTCGCATGCGACGCTGGCTGGAACTGGCTGATTTATCGATTGCATCGCAGATGAGAACTCATCGCGATCTTCTGTCATTCTTAAAACGGATACTGGAGTGCCCAAATTCTCGACACGATATTTTCGCAGTACGTTTTTCTCGTCCAGCTCTAGCAGGCAATTAAGCGCTGTTTGCCCTCCAAAACTGGCGATGATGCCATCTGGTCTTTCTTTCTCAATAACGCGCTCCACCCATTCCGCTTCCACCGGGTAGAGGTATACGCTGATGTTTTCCTCGGGGTTTGTCTGCACCGTTGCGATGTTCGGATTGACCAAAATGACTTCGACACCCTCCTCTCGCATGGCTTTTAGGGCCTGGTTCCCCGAATAATCAAACTCACCCGCCTGGCCAATTGAAAGCCCACCGGAGCCCAGCAAAAGCACCTTGGAGGGTAAGCCCGTTCTTTGCTCGCCAGTTATCACTCGGAATTCCCTTGCACGTCATTGACAAACTGTTTCAATATCCACGACGTGTCGCGTGGACCACCGGCCGCCTCGGGATGGAATTGAACGCTGAAAAAGGGTTTTGTATCGTGTTTTATACCCTCTATGGATTTATCGTTAATGTTTCGAAACCACGGACTCCACCCTTCCGTTAGTGACTCTCCCTCGACCACATAGCCATGATTCTGGGTAGTCATATATCCTGTGCGCGTACCAACGCGATACACCGGCTGATTATGACTGCGATGGCCAAAAGGCATGCGGTGAGTCTTTGCCCCTGCCGCCAAGGCCAGAATCTGGTGTCCCAGACATATACCCAAAATGGGTCTGTTCTCACTGAGCAGACCGCTGACATGAGAATAAAGATCGCCAGTTCTTTGCGGATCACCCGGTCCGTTGCTAATCAACCAGCCAGAACAATCGACGGTTTTTAAATCCGTATTCCAGGGAAGCAATTCAACTTCACAGCCGAGTTCGTTTAGTTGTCGAATAATGTTCCATTTCACCCCGCAATCTATTATCCCAATTCGCGTCTTGCCAGAACCAATAACCATACGTTCAGCGGTTGATACTCTGTCAGTAATATCCTGCTCGCCGGGATCAAAGAAATTGTCGCCAAGCCCTTCATCGTGGGCATAACGATAGCCCTGCGCATTATCCGGAAGCACCCGCCCCAAGAGATTAGGGCAAGAACGAATAAGGTGAACAAGATGTCTGGTATCAAGACCGATTATTCCCGGAATACCTTCATCCTTAAGCCAGGAGTCGATCGCTTTGGCACTGTTCCAGTGAAAGGCCTCGACGCTATTCACAGCAAAGATTACCGCTGCAACCTGTGGACCCACACTTTCAAAGCCCTGTGGAAGAATATCGCCATGTACAGCGCCGGCATTTATTCCATAGTTTCCTATTAATGGGTAGGCAAAAACTAAAATTTGCCCATAGTAGGAGGGATCTGTAATTGCTTCACTGTAGCCGACCATACCGGTGGTAAAAACCATCTCGCCGCTTGTCGCTACCGTTGCGCCAATGTGTTCGCCCTGAAATTGATTTCCATCTGATAAGATCAGATTGCAGTTTTTATTCATAGACTCTGTTCAGCTCACCGGACGCCCGACCGAATGATAGGAGAACCCGAACTCCTTCATCCTATCCGCTTCGTACACATTACGAAGATCGATAAAATGCTCACCTTGCATATTCTCTTTGAGGCGACGCAGATCCAACGAGCGGTATTGATTCCACTCGGTGAGCAACACAATGGCATCTGCTCCGGATGCTGTGGCATAGGGATCATCGCAGTATTCTACGGTGTCGGGTAGCAGCGGTTTGGCTTGCTCCATCCCCTTGGGGTCATGCGCTCGAATGATCGCGCCTTTGTCCATTAATGGGGGGATGATGGCTATTGATGGTGATTCACGCATGTCGTCGGTTTCGGGCTTAAAAGTTAAACCCAGCACGGCAATCGTTTTACCAGCAACATCACCAGCAAATGCACTTTTGATTTTTTTAACCATGCGCGCTTTCTGTGCGTCGTTGACATCAACCACAGCCTCAACGATCCGCAAGGAGATGTCATGCTCCTGAGCGATGCGAATAAGAGCGGTAGTGTCTTTAGGGAAACAAGAGCCGCCATAGCCAGGACCTGCATGTAGGAACTTGCGCCCAATGCGCCCATCTAGCCCCATGCCTTTCGCAACGGCATGCACATCGGCGCCTACGGCTTCGCAGAGCGCGGATATCTCATTAATAAAACTGATTTTGGTCGCCAGAAAACCGTTGGCTGCGTATTTTGTGAGTTCGGCGCTTTCCAGCTCCATTGACACAACCGGCGATTCGATCAGGTTTAACGGTCGATATAACTCGCGCAGCACTTTTTCTGCTCTAGCGGTGTGTACGCCCAGGACGACTCGATCGGGGCGCATGAAATCGCTAATAGCTGCCCCTTCGCGCAGAAATTCCGGGTTGGAGGCAACATCAAACTCCGCCTCCAAATTGTGTTCCCGCACGATACGCTCCACCTGGCGGGCGGTTCCCACGGGTACGGTAGATTTGTTGACTATCACTGTATACCCAGCCAGTAGCGGGGCAATGTTTTTCGCGGCTTCGTACACGTATGTCAGGTCGGCGTGGCCGTCTCCCCGGCGCGTGGGTGTGCCTACAGCGATAAATACAATATCGGCGGTCGGTACGGCAGATTCCAAATCGGTGGTAAAACGCAAACGTCCGGCCTCAACATTTTTAGCGACCAGTTGTTCCAGTCCGGGTTCGTAGATAGGAATTTCGCCGCGACTGAGGCTTTCAACACGCGTGGCATCCACGTCCACACAGCACACATTGGCGCCAAATTCTGAAAAGCAGGTGCCTGACACCAAACCCACATACCCTGCGCCGATCATCACCACGTTCATTTAGTTTTCCTGTTAGTCGTCGTTAAATGTGACCCGATTCAGCTACACAGATATTTTGCAATCACTCAATCAGTTTAGTCGATTTTAAGCATTGTGCATGAACGATTGAAGTGCAATTTTTGCCTGCTTATTAGGCAGTAAAATGCCTAAGAACACGCAGCATACAATACGATGAATTAAAGTCTACCAAGGCTACTCAAGCAGCATAGATAAACTACATCAGCAGAAAACTTCGGAAGTAGTCACTCTTAGGCGACGAAGCCATGTGCCACTTTTACACTTGCCAAACGCGGCACCATCGCGCCCGGAAGTACTAGTTATTAAAAATCACGCCAGCCAGCTTCTCTTCACCAATCGCTTCAACGCCTGCCAAAACCTGATCTTGGGTTACTCGGCCGTAAGGCACTACCAAAATTGCCAAGTCACAGACATTGACAAGAATTTGCGCGTCGGCAGAAGTATCCAAAGATGGAACGTCCAGCACAATGTAACGATCGGCATATCGGCTTTTCATGGTCTGAATCATTTCTTCCATACGTAGAGAAGAAAACAGCTCGGATGCAGAATCTACATGGCTTCCAATAGGCACAATCCTTAGCCGCGGAACACCGGAAGAATAAATAATATCGTCGATATCTAACCCAGGATCTTCGAGATAATCTGTTAGACCGTAATCTGGCTTAATCGTCAGTAAAGACTCTACCGACGGATCGTAAAGGTTGCAATCGATCAGAACTGCGGTTTTCGCGGGATCCAGCGCGAACGAGGCTCCCATATTGAGCGCAGTAAAACTCCCACCACCGCTGTCACTCACCGAACTAACCATTAGCACAAAATTCTTCTTTTGGGCCCGCTGTACCAGCTTAGTACGCAGCTCACGGAAAGTGTTTAGCACACCTCTATTTGGCATACCCGGATAGATAATCTTGCGCGTGTTGAGCTCTTCGTCATCGAGTAGCTTAACCTCGGCCATTTTGAGAATTTGCTGGCGGCCTTTTTTACTATCCAAGGTATCGAGTTCTATTACCGTTCCAGATGGCGCACTGCCTGCGCCTCTTGCTGCATCGGCGTCGTTTGTTTGTGACATCAGTTTGTCCCTAAAATCTTCACTAAAGCCACTCCAGCGTATACACCCACAACAACCAGGAGTAGCAAACTTAGCAATATAAAATCTTTAGATAGCAGCCGCTTTCGAAACGGCGTAACTACATGTGGCACCACTCCAAGAACGGGTACCGGCAAATTTTCTTCCAGCAAATGCGATAACCTGATTCGTGGGTCAAATTTTATGTACAAAAAGATAAGACCAATTGGAATAGCAATACCGAGTAACGGTCCAGCCAAAAGAAAATGCGCTAAGCGCAATCCTTTGGGAAGCTCTGGGTAGTTAGGTGGCTCTCGTACTTTATATGAAACGCCTCGGCCTTCCAAATCTAGGGTCATCGATAGACGCGCTTTCTCTTTACGGTCAAGCATGTCTTCGTAGATATTTTTCGTTACATTGTAGTCACGCGACAATTCGGCTAACTCGGCTTGTCTTTCCGCTACACGCTTAGCCCGTTCGTATTCGCCAGCAAGTCTTCTTTCATTGGCCGCGAGACGTTTTTCTGTCGTTCGAACCTCAACGGAGACATCCGCTAGCTTACTGCGTAATTCGTCATATAACGGGTTTGTTGTTCGCTGGCTTTCAGAGCCGCTCGACAATGATGAAATACCCTGCACTTCACTGTTCGCGACTGTGGCCTGGAGTTCATCGATTTGCTCTTGCAAATTCATAACATCGGGATGCGTTCGCGTATACAACAGCAATAACTCATCCAATTTGGACTGAGCTTGCGATAACCTTTTGCGATATTCGTCATTCTTGTAGCGATTGATGACATATTGGCCTTCGTCTTTTAGTTGGCGCTGAAGTGATTGCTTGCGTGTCTGCAACTCATCGAGGTCCAGTTTCATCTGCTCGATGTTCTCGCGTAAGCCAGCAATTCGCTTGGTAACAGAGGCCTCTGTTCCATCTCGATTCCTGCTACGAAATTGCTTTAGGTTTTCTTCGGCATTCAGCAACTGTTTTTTATAGTTTTTCACTTGGCTATCTATGAACAAGAAAGCCTCTTTACTTTCTGTACGTTGGCTTTCCGCACTGTGTTCAATGAATTCTTCGACTAACGCGCTCGCCACTTGAAAACAATTGTCAGCATCGTCGCTCGAGTATGACAGGCTGAAGTAATTGCCACGGCTGTTTACTACCTTGACTTTAGAAGAAAGTTTACGGACAACGCTGGCTACGCGTGCCGACCGCGTTTTATCATCGATTAAGCC
>JBPCXM010000459.1:0-6642 GCA_051008535.1 Pseudomonadales bacterium
TTTAAGTGTAATCGCTAAAAATTTGCCCCTAAATATAAAAGTCGGTAAGGAATTTGCAGTTATTGTATTGACCATGGCGAATGCCAGTTTTTTGACGGCCTAAGAATCATACAATGGAAGCAGTTCAGGCAAGCAACGGCCCGGCATCGGTAGTACAGACCGCGCGCTTGCTCATGCAGGGCAATATCGGTGTACCGCTGTTGTTGCTGACCATACTCGGCATGATGATTCTGCCGGTTCCCGCGTTTTTACTCGACGTGCTGTTTTCTTTCAATATTGCGTTAGCGATTGTTGTACTTCTGGTCGCAGTGTACGCCATGCGGCCGTTGGATTTTGCCGTTTTTCCTACTGTGCTATTGGTCGCAACCTTGCTGAGGTTGGCGCTTAACGTCGCATCCACCCGAGTCGTTCTGCTCGAAGGACACAACGGCGGTGCCGCCGCCGGTAAAGTGATTGAAGCCTTCGGTGAAGTGGTCATCGGCGGCAACTACGCGGTCGGCCTGGTCGTGTTTTTAATCCTGATGATCATTAATTTCGTGGTTGTCACCAAGGGTGCGGGGCGCATTTCCGAGGTGAGTGCGCGTTTTACGTTAGACGCCATGCCGGGCAAGCAAATGGCGATTGACGCCGACTTAAACGCTGGGGTGATCGATCAGGAAGAAGCTCGGCTGCGGCGCGAGGAAGTCTCGCACGAGGCGGATTTTTACGGCTCAATGGATGGCGCCAGCAAATTTGTGCGTGGCGACGCGGTTGCCGGCATTCTTATTCTGGTGATCAATATTGTCGGCGGCTTGGGAGTCGGCATTGCCCAACACGCGCTCGAGTTTGCCGACGCGGCGCAAAAATATTCGCTGTTAACAATCGGCGATGGGCTGGTTGCCCAGATTCCCTCGCTGTTATTGTCCACTGCCGCGGCCATCATGGTGACTCGTGTCAATACGTCCAAAGATATGGGCGAGCAAATTACGCATCAAATGTTTGCTTCACCGCGTGCCTTATATATCTCTGCCGCCGTGCTGGCTTTCATGGGAGTTATTCCAGGCATGCCGCATGTGTCGTTTCTATTGCTCGGCGGCGCGGCCTTTGGCGGCGCATACTGGATTAGCAAACAACGCGAAAAGGAAATGGAAACTGCCGCAGAGGCCGCCAGCGAAACGCCCGTAGAGGAAGATGCCGAACCGGCAGAGTTGGGTTGGGATGATGTGGTGCCGGTTGATATTATCGGTTTAGAGGTAGGTTATCGACTGATCCCACTGGTCGATAAAAACCAGAACGGCGATTTGCTCGGGCGTTTGAAAGGCGTGCGCAAAAAGTTGTCGCAGGAGATCGGTTTTCTGGTGCCGTCTGTGCACATTCGCGACAATCTTGAGCTCGGTGCAAACAGTTACCGCATAACTTTGATGGGCGTCAGCATCGCCGAAGCCGAAATATTTCCTGACCGCCATATGGCCATCAATCCCGGTCAGGTGTTTGGCGAACTCGATGGTGTTGCCTGCAAAGACCCGGCATTTGGGCTAGACGCGATTTGGGTTGGCGCGGACCAGAAAGAGAACGCGCAAACCTTGGGCTACACCGTGGTCGATGCGAGCACCGTCGTTGCTACCCATTTAAATCAACTGTTACAGCAGCACGTGAACGAGCTGTTGGGGCATGATGAAGTACAGCAACTATTGGATATGCTCGCAAAAACGTCGCCCAAGTTGGCTGAAGAATTGGTGCCAAACACTGTCAGCCTACAGGTACTGCTAAAGCTGCTGAAAAACTTGCTGGAAGAACAAGTGCCGATTCGCGACATGCGCAGCATCGCCGAAGCAATCGCCACCAATGCAGAATTAAAAGACGACCCTGAACAACTAACTGCCGCGGTGCGCATCGCACTGGCACGCATCATTGTACAAAAAATATTTGGCGACGAGCCGCTGTTGCCATTGGTCACGCTGGATCCAAGTCTCGAGCAATTGCTGACCCAAAGTTTACAGGCCGCCAAGCAGGCAGGCGACACCAGTTTCGACTCGGTGATCGAACCGCAGCTGGCGCAGCAGTTGCACGAATCGATTACCACCGTTGCACAAAATCAAGAGCTTGCGGGCAAAACGCCGGTACTGCTGGTGTCGGCTCCAATTCGCTCACTGATGGCAAAGTTCGCCAAATTTGCGCACCCGGGCATGCAGGTATTGTCGTTTGCCGAGATACCCGCGAATAAACAGATCACCATAGAAGCGACGCTTAAATAACACCAATCTAACGAGGGAGATGCTATGACAATTCGCACGATAGTAGCTAATACCATGCAGCAAGCCATGCAGCAGGCCAAACAAGAGATGGGCGATGACGCCATTATTCTTGCTAGCCGACGTGTCGACGATCACTTCGAAGTGACCGTGACCGACGATGCAAACTGCCTGACCAGCGAAGAGGAAAAGATACCAACGGCGAGTGTATCTCCTGGGGAGATCAATACCGCCCCCTTGCAGCCGACTCCGGTAAAGGCAGAGCCGCGTCTGTCAACCAATGAACCTGCATTGCAAAAGCTGCTGGGCGATCTTAGGTCCATCGGTGATCACTGGGAAAATATGGGAGGCGAAGCCAACAAATCCATTGCCCAGCCTGTAAATCCCGTCAGAGAAGAACTCAAACAGCGGTTAGCCTGTCTGCACTTGGAAGAGCATGTTAGTGATGAATTACTCCAGCAATTTCGCGATATACCCGACGTTGATCGCGCCTGGCATTTAGCGATAGCACAACTACAAACCCGCCTCGCGGCCACTAAGGTCGACGTGATTGCGGATGGTGGCGCCTATGTTTTCGTCGGGCCGAGTGGCGCGGGCAAGACCGCAAGCATCGCCAAATTAGCGGCTGAGTACGTGCTGCTACACGGTGCTCATAATATCGCGTTGATCACGACCGACGCTTTTCGCATCGGCGCCAGTGAGCAGTTGTTAAAGCTGGGTGACATTCTAGGCATAGAAGTGCAGGTAGTGGAAGGGCAGTCAGAGGGCCTTGCTGCCGCTTTGGCAGGGTTTTCTACAAAACGTACCATACTGATTGATAGTGCTGGATTGGGTGGTAACGATGCCGACTTGACGGCTCAGCTGGCCGATATCCGGCGCCAGGGAGAGCGCATAAATAGTCTGCTGGTTTTACCCGTCAACATTCAATATGCGTGCATGCAGGCAGCGTATGAAAATTACTTGGTGCAGCCCTATACCGGCTGTGTGTTCACCCGGCTCGACGAATGCGACAGCCTCGGTGCCGCTGTCAGTCTGGCGCTGCAAACGGAATTACCACTGGCTTACATTGCCAGCGGTCATGCAATTCCAGACGACTTAAGCCGTGTCAATAGCGCTGGCTTAGTTGAGCATTTGCTCAGTATCGCCGATCGTGAAAACAATACGCAAAACAACTACAAGGCACAGCATGCTGCGCTGCCAACACCTTTCGCGCAGCAACTACAACTGGCTTTCTAGAGTGCCGTTAATAGCACAACTTTGAAGCAACATTTTTTTGGAGCAATAACTCACATGGACAAAGAAAATTCAGTACAAGTAGTCGCGGTCACGGGCGGTAAAGGCGGTGTTGGCAAGACTAACGTAGCTATCAATCTAAGCATGGCACTTAGCAAGATGCAGCGCCGCGTTGCCCTGCTTGATGCCGATCTAGGCCTGGCTAACATCGATGTGTTGTTGGGTCTGAAGCCAGCGCGAAATCTGAGTGATGTGCTCTCTGGCGAGTGTCAGTTGCGAGACGTGATGCTGGAAGGTCCGGGTGGCATCAAAATCATTCCTGCTTCGTCCGGCACGCAAGAAATGGTGCACCTGAATGCATTCCAACATGCGGCGTTGATTAATGCGTTTAGCGAGATCGCCGGCTCAATCGATGTGTTAGTCATTGATACCGCGGCGGGTATTGCGAATTCTGTGGTCAGCTTTGTCAAAGCCGCACAGGAAGTGGTGGTGGTGGTGTGCGACGAACCGTCGTCGATCACCGATGCCTACGCGCTGATAAAACTCATGCATCAACAACACGGCGTGTATCGCTTCAGAATGCTTGCGAATATGACCACTAGCGTTCCCGAAGGCCGCATGCTATATCAAAAGCTTCTGCACGCGACTGATAAGTTTTTGGAAATCAATTTGCAGTACGCAGGACAAATTCCTTTCGATGAAAATCTGCGTAAAGCGGTGAAAAAACAAAAGGCGTTGTTGGAAGTCTCGCCGCGTGCCAGTTCCAGTCAAGCGTTTCGCGCTCTCGCGCAGAAGGTCAACGTGTGGCCATTGCCGCAAGCGCCGCGTGGCCATCTGGAATTTTTTGTCGAACAGCTGGTGCAAGCGCCCGCTTGATGCAGAGTGTTAGAGAGCTAAGGCGCAATGATGTATAGCGACGCTACCGCAAAAAATCTGGACGCACTGGTGGAGGAACATGCGCCGCTGGTAAAGCGTATTGCGCTGCATTTAATGCTGCGTTTTCCAGCCAATGTGCAGCTCGACGACTTAATACAAGCCGGCTTGATTGGTTTGCTAGAGGCGGCGCGTAATTATAACGGCGGTAAAGGTGCCAGTTTCGCAACCTACGCCGGTATTCGCATTCGTGGCGCTATGATTGATGATGTGCGCAAGGGCGATTGGGCGCCACGCTCGGTACATCGCAATAGTCGGCGCATTAGTGGCGCCATGCAAAGTATTGAAGCGCGCGTTGGTCGCGAAGCACAAGACGCTGAAATCGCTGCTGAACTGGGTGTTGAGCTCGACGACTATTATAGCTATCTGCAGGACGCTAATAGCAGCCGCCTGTGCAGTCTCGAAGAACTGAATAACCGCGAAGACGGTTTTGAGGAACCAGTAGACGAGGGCGCCGTCACGCCGGCGGCAGCGTTCCAGCGGAATGATATGAAAAGCGCCGTTGCGGCCGAAATCGAACAGCTTCCAGAGCGTGAACGAATAGTGTTGGCGCTCTACTATGACGAAGAACTGAATCTAAAAGAAATTGGCACGGTTTTGAGTGTAAGCGAATCACGCGTTAGTCAAATACATAGTCAAGCCATGCTGCGGTTGCGGTCGCGGCTGACTGATTGGAGCGTAGGAGAGTAATGGATTTTCTAAGCCTGTTCGGCGTTATTATCGCATTCGCCACCATTATTGGTGGTAACTATTTAGAAGGTGGCAGCATCGGCGCCTTGGCAAATATGCCTGCCGCTTTGATTGTGGTCGGTGGCACAGTAGGCGCGGCCATGCTGCAAACACCCGCCGACAGCTTGCGCCTAGCCTTACGTCGTTTGCGTTGGGTAATATTGCCACCCAAAGATCTTGCCAACGTCGGTACCAAGAAGATCATTAAGTGGGCCACTGATGCGCGTCGTGCCGGGCTGTTGGGCTTGGAGGATGGCGCCGAGAAGGAACCGGATTTATTTGCCCGCAAAGGGCTGCAACTTATGGTGGATGGCAACGAGCCCGAAGCTATACGTAATGTACTGGAGTTGGAATCACAGATGCGCTCACAGCGCGACCTCGATGCAGTGCGATTTTACGAAAGCATGGGCGGCTATGCCCCCACAATAGGCATTATTGGCGCGGTCATGGGGCTGATCCATGTGATGGGCAATTTAGCCAACCCTGAAATGCTTGGGCCAGGTATTGCTGTTGCCTTCGTTGCGACTATCTATGGCGTCGGTTTGGCTAACTTGTTGTTCTTGCCCATCGCTAGCAAGATGCGCAGTTGCGCGCGTGCGCAAGCGCATTTTCGCGAGCTGACGATAGAAGGCCTGATAGCCATTGCCGAGGGTGAGAATCCGAAAACTATCGGCAGAAAATTACAAAGCTTTATGCAGATTTAGCGTCCTACCGTCATGGCTAAAGATAGTTTTGCGGAAGAGTCAATTAGTCACGAACGATGGCTGGTGTCCTATGCGGATTTGCTCACCTTGTTGTTGGCGTTTTTCGTGGTGATGTACTCCATTGCGCGTTTGCCGGAGGCGGACTACAAGGAACTGACCGCACAACTGAGCAACTCGTTTACCAGCGGCGAGGTGGACAAAAAGCCAAAATCAGACGCAATCGTAGACCTCGGCGGTGCAGCGGGCGAAACCAGCCCGGCGGCACAGGTGGATACCAAAGAAGAGGAAAACGCGCAGCAGAAACTCGGTGATACTATCCAGCAGCGTTTAGAAGGCGACAACAGTGTGCGAGTCAGCGGTAACGAAGAATGGTTGGAAATTGAATTGGACTCTAACCTGTTATTTGGTAGCGGCGGTGCGAAGTTGCGTGAGGAAGCTAAGAGTCCGCTCAAGAAAGTTGCTGAGGAGCTATCTGGTAGTAGCTATCCGATGCGCATTGAGGGTTTCACTGATAATGTGCCCATTAAAAGCAGGTTGTATGCGTCGAACTGGGAGCTGTCGTTCGCGCGCGCGACCGCCGTGTTGCGCTATCTGAGCGGCCAGGGTGTAGCGCCGCGGCGCATGTCGGCAATCGGTTATGGGGAGTTCTACCCATTGGCCGATAACAACACAAACGAAGGCCGCGCGCAAAACCGCCGCGTGCTGATTAAGGTAGCGAAGAATGCTGATCCGCTGGCGCCAGTTGCGACAGAGACGGCTTCGGGCGATACGGTGCAACCCGAGCAGAAGGAGGACGCGGCTGTCACACAACC
>JBPCXM010000460.1:0-3154 GCA_051008535.1 Pseudomonadales bacterium
CCGACGCGGTAAAAGAAGGCTTGGATAATATGCAGGCCGCCGGTTGCGAAGAAGTATTTATGGTGCCGGCGACTGCGGAGCTGGCGGACATCGATCGCTTGGCAGAGATTATTGCATCGCGCTGAATTTGCTTCGGCACCTTGTTGAAAACCTTAAGCAATCTGGTAAATAGGCATGGCCCAAAACATCTTTCAACTAGTCTTGGTTGTTAAAGACTATGACGAAGCGATTGCGTTCTACGCCGAAAAACTGGGCTTCGTTTTAATAGAAGATACGCAACTGAGTGATACGAAGCGCTGGGTCCGCGTTGCGCCCGAGGGAAGTGGTTGTTCTCTTCTGCTGGCTAAAGCGGCATCGGAGCAACAGCTTGCGAGCATTGGAAATCAAACGGGTGGGCGTGTTTTCCTATTTATGCATACCGACGATGTTTGGCGGGACTATAACCAAATGCAGTCGCGTGGTGTGAGCTTTGATGGCGAACCTAGAGAGGAGGAGTATGGCACCGTAGTGGTGTTCACCGATCTTTATGGCAATAAGTGGGATCTGATTCAGCCAACGCGATGCTAAATTGAACCGTCCGTTTTAAGAGCTTGTAGTTTTTCGTCGCTATAACCAAGTACCTCGGCCAGAACAATCTCCGTATCTTCTCCTAACAAGGGCGGTGCCTTCGACGCTTCAGCAGGCGTGCGGCTAAAGTGCATTGGGCTGCCTGCGAGATCTACCGCGCCTGCCGTTGAGTGTTGCAATGTTAGCCGCATGCCACGCTGTCGTAGTTGTGGATCATTAAATACCTGGTCGATCGAATTAATCGGACCGCAGGGTACACCGGCAGCCTCTAGCTCGCTAAGCCAGAACTCGCTGTTCTTTGTTTCCATTAGCTGCGCGACCTGGTTACACACAGCGACGCGGTTTTTTACTCGCAACGCGTTAGTCACAAAGCGTTCATCGCTGGCTAGTTCTGGCGCACCCGCGACATTACAAAACTTTATAAATTGACCATCGTTGCCGACTGCCAAAATAATAAAGCCATCCTCTGTAGCGAAGGCTTGATAAGGCACGATATTGGGATGTGCATTACCGAGGCGTTGCGGAGTAACACCTCCTACCAGATAGTTGGTTGCCTGATTGGCCAATACAGCGGCTTGTACGTCGAATAACGCGAGATCGATATGCTGTCCGCGGCCGGACTGCACCCGTTCCAGCAAGGCCGCTTGAATCGCGTTAGCCGCGTACAGACCGGTAAATACATCGGCAACAGCAACGCCGACTTTTTGTGGTCCACCCCCGGGCAGATCGTCCTTTTCGCCGGTAATACTCATCAGGCCGCCCATCCCCTGAATCATAAAGTCGTAACCAGCGCGTTGCTGGTACGGGCCGGTTTGACCAAATCCGGTGATAGAGCAATACACCAACTTGGGATTAACCTCCTCCAGGCTAGCGTAATCGAGATGGTATTTCTTGAGGCCACCGACTTTATAATTTTCTATGACAACATCGCTGACCTTGGCCAGATCACGGATGACTGCCTGGCCACCCGGCGTCGTGAGGTCAACAGTCACCGAATACTTGCCGCGGTTGGTCGCCATAAAGTAGGCGGCGTCGCTGGTGTCATTGCCGCCGCTGTCTTTCAGGTAGGGAGGCCCCCACTGGCGAGTATCATCGCCCACACCGGGGCGTTCAATTTTGATGACATGTGCGCCCAGGTCGGCCAATGTCTGGCTGGCCCAGGGTCCGGCAAGAATGCGGCTGAGGTCCAACACGCGAAAGCCATGCAACGGAGTTTGTGGCACTTATTTCGCCTCCGCCACGCGAATCAGTATCTCGCCGATGGCAAGCATGCCGGCGGCGCCGAGGAGTACCGGCCATTGTATGCCTTCACCGGGGGTATAAACAAACAATATGATGGTAAGCGCGAGCGTTGCAAAGCAAATATAGGCAGCCGCCCTAGCAGCGTTCAGTCCGCCGGGAATTTTGAATGGTCTCGGCCGCTCAGCATCAATTTTGCGCATCTTCGCATAAGCCAATAGCATGCCGAGGTAGGGCAATAGAAAAATCACTGCGCTGAAGGCAAACAACGACCAGAACAAATCCTCGTTGGAACCGGAGAGGAATCCATACAATAACAGAATAATGGTGCTTACAATGCCCATCGCGATAGGTGCACCGATGGGCGTGCCGCGCGTTTGACTCTCGATGCCGAACACGGCGGGTAGTTCTTTTTCTACCGCCGCCTCCGCCGCCGCCCGGTTGCAGCCCAGTGCCCAGGTTACGCCATTCGAAAAGAAGGTGTACATGGCGCCGATGCCAAGCGCTAATACAAACAGTTTTCCGACGTCGGTTTGGCCAAAGAATAAGGTCAAGGTATCCATCAAGCCTTCAACCAAATCGATATCACCGGCGGGTATTGCGGCCAGCATAGCGATAGTTGCCGCTGTGTACAACACGATAATGATAAGCCCCGACTTGAATATTGCGCGTGGCACGTCGCGCGCCGGATCTTTCATTTCTTCGCTGCTGGCGCTGACCAATTCAAAACCCAGCATGCCGTAAATAATCGCTGGAATGTATTGCAAGCCAGCGTTCAGGTTGGGCGTAAGGGTTGCCAGTGATATCTCGTTCGCCATGCCGTGATCTTGCGTGTACAGCGCCGCGCCGACGATGATCGCAACAAACACAATAACTTTGATGATGGCGCCAATATTTGGCACCCATTTGCCGATATCCAGCGCGACCATGTTCACAGCCATGGCCACCCAGGTCAGTGCTATGCTGATGATGATTTGGCTGTTAAGCGATAGCTCTGGGTAAAACAGCTGTTTGAATACGCCGGCAAAGAGAATATAGATGGCGGGTATCCATACCGCGGTATTCACCCAATACGCCCAACTCACGCGTGATCCCCAGCGGCCACCGAATGCGTCACGCACCCAGGCGTAGATACCGCCCTGCTCGGGGTAAGTACAACCCATTTCTGCACAGATCAGCGCAAAAGGGACAAAGAAAACAACCCCGAGAAACAACCACCAGAAAATGCTGGAGGAACCAATGGATGCTGAGGCTGCCAACGTGTCCAGCAACAGAATCGCCGACACGGTAAACAGCACCATATCGGTTTGGCCCAGCGACTTACTGCGCTCGATCGTTTCGCTCATGG
>JBPCXM010000461.1:0-11067 GCA_051008535.1 Pseudomonadales bacterium
GGCACGCTTGCATTGACCGCTGCGACCATCTCTGGAGAATTGCCCCAGGTCACTTGCGGCACGATGCTGGCCGCATCCAGTTCAACCACTAAATCAAACTCAGCATTGGCATCACTGACCAGACCACTCCAGGCTTGCACGGCTCGCTCCCACATTTCACCTTGCGGAGCAAACGGCCGGCCTTTAACGTACTCGATAGTTGTGTCGTCTACCGCGACCATACCTGCACGCGCGCCGGCTTCAATTGCCATATTGCAAATTGTCATGCGTCCTTCGACGGACAAAGCGCGAATGGTCGAACCGCCGAATTCAATCGCGTAGCCAGTGCCACCAGCCGTGCCGATCTTGCCGATAACGGCCAGCACAATGTCCTTGGCAGCAACACCCGCGCCCAATTCGCCGTCGACCCTCACCAGCATGCTTTTCATTTTGCGCTGCATCAAACATTGCGTAGCCAACACATGCTCGACTTCTGAAGTACCAATACCGTGTGCCAACGCACCCAGTGCGCCGTGTGTTGACGTGTGCGAATCGCCGCAGACAACGGTCATCCCCGGCAATGTCGCGCCCTGCTCCGGCCCAATCACATGCACGATGCCCTGTCGCTCGTCATCAATATCAAATTCGCGAATGCCAAACGCTTCGCAGTTGTCATGCAAGGTTTCAACCTGAATACGCGAAGTCGGGTCGACAATGCCGGCCGTGCCTTGCGCACGCTCGGCGGCGTCGGTCGAAACATTGTGATCGGGCGTCGCCAGATTGGCTGCCAGCCGCCAGGGCTGACGCTCGGCCAGCCGTAAACCTTCAAACGCCTGCGGCGAGGTCACCTCATGGATAAGATGACGGTCGATATAGATCAACGCCGTGCCATCGTCACGCTGTTTAACAACATGCGCGTCCCACAATTTGTCGTATAGGGTTTTTCCGGTCATTCGCCTTTCCTCTATAGATGCAGGAATTCTATGCCTTTGAAATCAATAAAACAAATTCATAATATTTATATATTGCATGAAAATTTGTTATAGACTGTTAGATATGGATATTCCTTCCCTAAAAGCATTCCTCAGCGTCGCCGAGCACGCCTCTTTTTCTATAGCGGCACAGGAACTGCATTTGACCCAACCTGCCATCAGTAAGCGTATCGCGTTGTTGGAAGACCAACTTGGCGTGCGTTTGTTTGATCGTGTGGCGCGCAATATCAGCCTGACCGAATACGGCCAGCAACTCATACCCCGCGCCAAGCACATTCTGCGCAGCGTCGAAGACACCAAACGCGAACTACTCGATGCCACGCACAAAATATCGGGCCCGCTGTCGTTGGCCATCAGTCACCACATCGGCCTGCATCGTCTACCGCCGGTATTGCGCCAGTTTTCGGTGCAGCACCCCGCGGTGGCCTTGGATATTCGTTTTACCGATTCCGAAGCCGCCTATGCAGCCGTGCTGCACGGCGACATCGAGCTAGCGGTAATTACGCTGGCGCCAAACGACGCACCGCAAATTACATCGCAATTGATCTGGCCCGACCCGCTGTGTTTTGTCGCAGGGGAAGATCACCCGCTAGCCAATCGACGTGCGCTCAGGCTGTCGCAGTTGAGCGAATACCCGGCCATAATACCCGGTGAATCGACGTATACCGGGCTGATTATCAAAAGTCTGTTTGCCCAACAAAACCTTGAACTTACAGTAAATATGGCTACTAACTATTTAGAGACTATAAAAATGATGGCTAGCATTGGTCTGGGCTGGTCGATTCTGCCAGCAACCATGTTGGACGATAAGTTACTGCGATTGCGGGTCAGTGGAATTCAGCTTGAGCGTCAGCTCGGTTGCATATATCACCGCGATCGGCAACTGTCGAATGCAGCGAAGGCCTTTATGGATGCCTTAACCATGCACCATTAGATCAACCGACGTGTCGATGTCCATCACAATGCCCGGGTCTTCAACATCAAATTGTTTTACGTTTTCGCGATGACGTTGCACTATTTGTTTACCGCCTTCATCAGCGCATAGCTCAGCGAGTTCGGCAAAAAACCGGCGTTGAAAACCGACCGGATGGCCCTGCTTGCCACGATAACTTGGTACAACCAATGGATACTCACGTAGTGCTTTCGCCACCTGTTCGATAGTCGTGGGCTGAATAAAGGGCATATCAGCTAACGTTATAAGAACCGCATCGCCATCAATATGGTTTATGCCACAGGCGAGCGACGCTCCCATACCAACGCCGGCATGCGCAACTTCCACAATGTTTGGCGTTTTATTCGCTACCAGCAGCTTTGAAAAAAGCTGAGTTTCCCCTGCCGCAACGACCAATACTACTGAGTCAACAGCAGCCTGCAAATTGTATAAAGCCCGCGAGATAATTGGCGTTCCGTCTTGCAATTTATGAAAGCGTTTGTCGCTACCGAAGCGCTGGCTGCGCCCGGCGGCTAACATAAGTGCTTGCAAGTGCTGCGTCATGCCGGCTGGCACTGCGCGGCTCGAACCCGGATTAGATCGGCCAGAATTGCGACGGCAATTTCTGCAGGGGTTTTGGCGCCTATGGCCAAACCCACAGGCGCGTGCAAGCGCTGGAGGGCACTGCTCGGCAAGTCCAATTGTTGCAATCGCACGAGGCGTTTTTCGGCGGTTTTTTGCGAGCCCAGCGCGCCGACATAAAACGCAGGCGACTGCAGCGCTTCCATCAGCCCCATATCGTCGATACGCGGGTCATGGGTTAACGTGAGTACAATATTAAAGGCATCCTTCACATGCTCACGCACAATATCGTCCGGCATACCTTGCACGGCGGTGACTTGCCGGAGTGGCCAATCGTCGATGATCTTCTGCCGCGGATCGCTGACGATGATTTGGTAGTCGAACGTCAGAGCCATCTGCGCCAGCATACGTGATAACTCGCCGGCGCCAATCAACAGCAACTGAAAACGAGGCCCCAAGGTGTGGAGTAACCGTGCATCACTAACCCGCAACGCTGCAAATTCGCTGTTGGTTTGCAGATTAAACTCTCCAGTCGCCAAATCGACTTCCCGCCTAACGCATTGACGCTGCTGCGCGGCCTCAAGCAGCCCAGCGATGTGCGTAGTCGATTGCTCATTCGACGCAAGCGCTTCAACGACTATTTTCAAACTGCCACCGCAAGGCAAACCCAGGCGCTCGTTTTCCTCGACGCTGACACCGTACTCAATGGTCTGCGGCGTACTTGCAGCAGTTGCTCCTAACACGCGCTGCAATAAGTCGTCTTCGACACAACCACCCGACAAGGAACCAACGATCTGACCCTCGCCATTAAAGGCCATTAGTGAGCCCGCCGGGCGTGGCGCAGAGCCCCAGGTTTCAATCACCGTACACAACCAACAGCGCTGGCCTTGCCCAAGCCATTTGAGCAACTGCTCAAACAGCAGCAAATCGGTGGATATCATGTCAAAAAATCCCCATTGCCGTGCCGGCTGCCATACTTAAACCCAGTTCTTCGCACAGCACCAGCCTGTGCTCGCTGAGCTCGCCCACAGACAGTACCGGCTCAGTCAGTTTGCCCAGGCGATAACCTTTGACAATGCGCTCCACATTGCTGATCGCGCCCGAGCCATCATTACCGGTACTGACAAATAACGCGAATGGTAGATTCAGCTCATGAGGTTGCGCCGGGTAAAACGTATGGTCAAAGAAATTTTTTAGGGCGCCCGACATGTAACCGAAGTATTCAGGGGTGCCGAATATTAATGCATCAGCTGCGAGAAAATCATCCAATCCGGCGTCGAAGGCACGCAATAAAAGCGTTTCTACGTCATCTTCCTGTCGTGCACCTTTCAATACCGCCTGCGCCATTGATTCGGTATGCGCGCTCTGGCTGTGATAAATAATGCGAAGTTGCTTCATAAGCCATGCTTGCAAAAAATGATTGTTTCCCTGGCCTGGCCATAAATGCTAGCCTTGGTCACCGAACAATAATTACGATAACGTAGTTCAGCGCCAATAGGAACACAGCATGCCCACTAGGAATCGACAATGGATTCTCAAAAGCCGGCCGCACGGCATGGTCAGCGTCGATAATTTCGAATACCGCGAGGTCGACATCCCCGCACCCGATTTAGATCGGGGCGATATTCTGGTAAGAAACCTGTACCTCAGCTTCGACCCTGCAATGCGCGGCTGGATGGAAGACGCGCCCAGCTATTTGCCTCCGGTGGCGTTAAACGAGCCGATGCGAGCTAGTAGCGTCGGCCAGGTCATGCAATCACAAAACCCAGAACTGCCCGTGGGTAGCCTGGTGCAGGGCATGTTCGGCTGGCAGGATTACGCACTGGCCAACCCTGCCGATGTATTCCCACCTCGCGCTCTGCCAGACGGCACACCACTCTCCATGCCACTCAGCGTGTTCGGTGGCACCGGCCTGACGGCCTATTTTGGCTTGCTGCGTATAGGCGCACCTCAAGCCGGCGAGACAGTTGTTGTCTCGGGCGCTGCCGGCGCCACCGGCAGCGTGGTCGTGCAAATCGCCAAGCTCAAAGGTTGCCGGGTGATTGGTATCGCCGGCGGGCCGGACAAATGCGCCTGGTTGGTCGATGCGGCCGGCGTCGATGCAGCCATCGATTACAAAACAGAGAATGTCGAGCAACGCTTGGGCGAACTGTGCCCGCATGGCATAAATGTGTTTTTCGACAATGTCGGCGGCGATATCCTGCAAGCAGCCATCACACATATTGCCCAGTTCGGCCGCATAGTGATGTGCGGGCAGATTTCGCAATATAACAATATCGAACCACAGCCCGGCCCGAATAACCTCATGAACCTGGTCAAGCGTAGCGTGAAAATGCAAGGCTTTATTATGTTCGACTTTATGCAAGATATTGAGCAAGCCATTGCCGATTTGGGCAGTTGGGTTGGCGCAGGCAAAATCGTCTGGAAAGAAGACATTCAACAAGGCTTTGATAATATCCCTGCTACCCTGCTACGTTTGTTTGCCGGCAAAAACCATGGCAAGCAGTTGCTTAAAATTGCTGACCCCGACGATTACTAACCTATGCAAGACTTTAAGAACAAAGTCGCCGTAATCACTGGCGGCGCTAGCGGCATAGGTTATGCGTTAGCAGAACACAGCTTGCGCAAAGGTATGCGGGTCGTTATAGCCGACATCGAGCAAGCAGCGCTCGATAGTGCGACAAGCGAGCTTGGCAAGTTTGGCGAAGTACTTGCCCTGGCAACTGACGTAAGCGACGCGCAACAAATGAGTTGGCCGAACGCACCTTGAGTCGTTTCGGTTCGGTACACTTCCTTGCCAACAATGCCGGTGTCGGCGGTGATGGCACGCTATGGGAACTCAGCACTGAAGATTGGGAGTGGACGCTGGGGGTTAACCTGTGGGGTGTGATTCACGGCATTCGCGTATTTTCCAAACACATGGTTGAACAAAACGAGGGACATATCGTTAACACGGCGTCGGTGGCTGGTTTGATGTCGGCGCCTGGCGTTGGGCCCTATACTGTCAGCAAGCATGCCGTTGTGGCGTTATCGGAATGCCTCTATGGGGAGCTACGAAATGCCGAAAAAAATGTCGGTGTTTCGGTATTATGTCCGAGCTTTGTTAAAACCCGTATTTATGCCGCGCATCGCAATCGCGATTTGGCTAATGTAAGTGCTACCAAACGCGCCGAGTTGCAAGCGATTGAAGATATGGGTGAACAAATTTTTAGCGACGCCATGCCGGCCGAGCAAATTGCCGAAAAAGTGTTCGATGCGGTGGAAAGTGGCAGATTCTACGTGCTTAGCCACGAAAAAGGTATAAAAGAACAAGTCAAGAAGCGCATGGATCAAATTTTGAACGACGGTGTGCCGATGACGCGCGGTCCCGAGGATTATCCGGTTGAATAGTTCAAGCCGATGGGCTTGACTATGAGTAATGCTAACACTATTTAACGCTGCACCATCCTTCCTCGTATTACGCTACTTCACTGCGCGTAGTCGGTTGTTGTTGTCGTTGCGAAATAAACCACGGCACCTGCGCCATGCCTCGTTTAGATACGGTGCGGTAGGTGTTGCGCTTCTTTGCCATGCTGCCCACTCTGCCAAAGCTGACGAGTACGAAACCATCCAACTCATCAAATACGCGGATTCCACCTATACCTATAAAAGCTACTGCGAATCCGATATCGAGGCGCTAGGCTGCACGGATGAAAATTGCGACCTGCTGGCCGGTCAAGGTAAAGAGGAAGACGGCTGGATGGATACCAGCCATGAATTTGTGACCACACAAGCCGATGCGTTGGCCGGCTGGATGGACGGGTTTTTTGGCACCCGGCGTGCTAACGAAGAAGCCGCTCGTTCGTTTCTCCGCTTGCGGTTTCAACACGAGTGGGACGAGGACGAAGGTCACGACATCAAAACTCCCCGCTTGAGTGGTAAGGTCAAATTGCCACTCCTCGACAAGCGTCTGGATCTTGTATTCGCCGACGAATTAGGCGAAAACGATTCCGTTAACGAAGAGGCCGACCAGCTGCTTGACAATAACCAACCAGATTCCGATATCGCTCTGCAATATACTGGGGTCGATAGCGACCGTTCACGCCTGAGTTTCACCGTTAGCCCGAATCGGAAACTGAAGCTTAAAGCCAGAATGCGATATCGGTATAAGTATCCATTTTCGGAAAAATACTCTGGCCGCTTCACCGAAGAGTTACTGTTCCGTGACGGCGAGGGCTTCAGCACAACTACCCGGCTGGAACTGGACGATGTGCTAAACGAAAACCTGTTACTTCGCTGGTCTAACCGATTTCGATATGGAGAGGAAACCGACGGTGTAGAATGGAACAGCACTATCGGGTTGGGCCAGCGCATTGACGATAAACACGCTATATCCTATTTCGCCAGCATTAGCGGCAAAACCAAGCCAGAGTTTATCAGCGAACGCGAGGCTAATCGCCTTCCTGGCGAACCGCGCAGCACCAATGAAAAGCCTGGCTGGCTGACAGAAGCCTATGGCTTAGGCGTGCTTTACCGCGTCAATTTCTTTCGCCGCTGGCTGTTTGTAGAAATCGAACCGGCCGTATTATGGCGCCGCCGTTTCGAACGAGAATACAAACGCAAGCCGGTGGGAGTTCTAACCGCACGCTTGGAAATCATGTTTGATAAAGAGCACAGCAAGAAGTAGTTTAACTTCTGTCTGCGTTTTTTGAACGCCTTGCTTGGCGCTCTAACGATTTTGCTCAATGCCACTGGGCGGAATCGTGTTTCAGGCCTAGTTTAAATCGCCAAAAGGCGGCAAAATGGGCACCGCACACCTGTTACGAGAAATGATGTACGATGCATACCCAGCATGCCGAAGCCTTTAGCAAAATAGACTTTTCACTCAGGTCTTTGTGCACAGCATGTTTTCTAAGCCACAGTCAAACCGTTACGGCCGGCATTCTGGATGTATTTCGGCTGGAAGACGGCCACACTAACTGGCAATACGTCGCCAACTCAGGCGGCGGCACTTTGATTATTCTACTGTCGCTAACGGCAATCGGTTTGTTGCGTAGCCGCAAACGCGCCATGGAATCCAGTCGCGCACTGGCGAAAATCCGTGATGAACTGGAAGTGCGCGTGCAAGAGCGTACCGCAAACCTGGAAACATCGAATCAATTGTTGCAAGAATCCAATCAGCTTCTGGAGCAGGAAATAGCGCAACACAAGACCACCGGAGACTTGTTGAGCTCAACCGAAGCCTACGTAAAAAATATTATTCAGTCGATGCCGCTGGTATTGATTGGCATGGGTAAAGACGGGTTGGTGACACAATGGAATCACCGCGCTGTAGAAGTTACCGGCGTTAAGGCAGCGGATGCGATGGGCCATAATCTGTGGCAGGTGTACCCTGCAATCACCATCACTCCCGATCACATCGTGCGAGCGCTCGAAAACGACGAAATCATTACCATTAAGCACAGTCAACGCGGGCAATACTATTTCGATATTACGATTTACCCACTACGGGAACAAATTGAGACCGGCGTAGTTGTTCTCATTGATGACGTGACTCAGCGCGTGCTGGCAGAACACATGCTGATTCAACGCGACAAAATGTCGTCGATGGGCGAATTGGCGGCGGGAATGGCGCACGACATCAACAGCCCGCTGCGCGTTATACTGCAATCTGTACAAACGGTGCAACGCAACCTGGTGCCGGACTTTGAACCTAATCAAAAAACAGCGCAGGAAGTCGGCGCAAATCTCGAAGATATCAGCCGTTATTTAGCAGCGAAGGACATTACTCCCCGACTGGACGATGCGCGGGATGCCGGCAAACGCGCTGCGGCGATCGTGAACAATTTGCTGAACTTCGCCGGCAGCCGTGGCCAGGAAAAGCAGCCGGCAAACATCATCGAGATTATCGAAAACACACTAGTGCTTGCCGGCGACGTGTTTGCATTTGAGTCTGGCCTGCGTTTTCAAGACATTCATATCGAACGGAATTATGCGCAGGAATTAGCAGACTTCCCCTGCTTTGCGGCCGAACTGCAGCAGGTCTTTCTAAATCTGTTTCGCAATGCCAACCATGCACTACAAATGGTTGATAGAGAGGGGCACAAACCAACGATTAAAGTGCGGGTGTACGAGCAGTTTGAAATGCTCAAGATTGAAATAGAGGATAACGGCGTTGGCATTTCCGAAGAAGTACAAGAACACATCTTCGAACCCTTCTTCACCACCAAGGAGTTCGCCGCTGGTAAGGGCTCCGGCTTGGGACTGTCAGTCTCGTATTTTATTATTACCGAACATCACCAGGGCAATATTGCCGTCACGTCGCGCCTGGATGAGGGTACGACGTTTCATATTCAGATGTTGCGATCATAGCGTATTAGTTCTCCGCTTCACCCAGTTCTGCTATTTGCTGCAACACCTCACCCAATTCAGATTCTAATAGACCAAGTTTTTGTTCCCGCTCTGGTGACTCGGCCTCTTTTTTAAGCGCTTCTATTTTTTCCTCTAACTGTTTTTCCTGCTCGATCAGCAGCTCCATTTTTTCCGCCACGTCGGCCTTGTCAAACATCACATTCTCCGGTGTGGAGTCTTGCTCCGAAACTGGTCGCGGACTCATCTCAATCGCTTCAGGAATAAACTGCACGTCGTTGCCTATGGGGCGTTGATTCATGATGGTCGGTGAAGCAATCTCGACGCCGTTGCTATGCAATACATCCAGCACTTTCTTTTTAAACAGCGACTTTGCACTGAGCAACTGTTTCACTTCACGTAAAAAGCCGCAGGCTTTGTACGTCACCGCAAAATCACCCAGCTCGGTCACTTGCACGAATGGATCTTCTAGCCCGGACTCAATAGCCGCTTGCAACAATAAGGTTTCAACACGCGAATGCGGCAAGTCATATCCCAACGATAAAACTGTGGATATCACCGTGCCGGACCCGCTGACTACCGTCAACGGATTGGTCGCCAGGTAAAGGTTAGGAAAGGTGGTCAGGTCACGATCCTCGGTCTGGATCTCGGTATGAAATAAACCACGCTCGGTGACGCGACCAAACTGCTCACCAATGCGAATAAAGTCGCCGATACGATAACTCTTGATCAGGGTAAGCAATATGCCGGCCATGGCATTGGCAACAAAGGTAGTAGACGACAAGGCAATAACAGCGGTGATGACTATGCCCAACAGATTGAGAATCTGCCCGCGCATTACGTCCGAAATAGGAACGCTTAATATCAACAAGAGAACGGCCGCAATGCATAACAGCAATATAAGCACATGGCGCAGAATGGGATGTTCACGGCCTGAACGACGCAGATTGTCAGGCAGGTTTTTCAATGGGTTCATAGGCTTATACGCATAATTAGAAATTATTTATAAATACAATATAACATGATAAATAGCCAGGAAACGACTGCCGCATTCTACATCTCAATAAAATACTGTATATATTTACAGTATTCTGATTTTATATTAAGCTGGGTTTATGAAACCTCAGTTAGCCGAAGTGCTCCGGCACCCAACCATCTGGCAGGCCGCCCGGCGCTCGTCGGCACAGCCCAGTCTCACTACCGGATATGAACGCCTGAATCAGCAATTGCATCTGAGTGGTTGGCCGCTGGCAAGCAGTACCGAACTGTTCAGCAGCGAACACGGTATTGGTGAGTTACAGATTTTGCTGCCGGCGCTACGCCAGCTTAGTCAGCAAGGCTGGCTGGCCTTGATCGCCCCGCCCTACCTACCCTACGCCCCGGCACTACAACATAGTGGCATTAACTTAAAACAGTTGTTGATCGTGCAAAGCCACAACGTGGCGGATGCGTTATGGGCTAACGAGCAATTACTGCGCTGCGGGCATTTTACTGCGGTGCTAAGCTGGTTTGGTGCTACCAATATTCGTTACGCGCAATTACGCAAAATTCAAATCGCCGCACAGGAAGGTCATAGCTGGGCTGTACTGTTCCGACCCACACAGCTGGCCGTACAATCCTCGCCCGCCAGCTTACGCATCGCTTTGCATGCCGAACCACGGCATGTGGGTTTACATATTCTGAAACAACCCGGTGGTTGGAGCGGCCAGCAACTCGTGTTACCCCGGCCGGCGCAACTGGTTGATACGGCGCTGCCGGTTGATCAATGGCCTGTGCATCAGGTCTTACAAAAGTCAGCGGCACAGCAACTCAAGGGTATGCCGCTGCGTGTTGTTGCAGGCAAGCACAGTCCTGTCACAAGCATTCAGCCGTAAGTGAAAAGATGCTCTGGCTTTGTATTCACCTGCCCTTACTGCCGCTGGAGGTTTTTACCCGCAGCGAGGCAACGGATGCCCGGCAAGCCGTTGTCGTCGTCGAAAAGCAACGCGTACTACTTTGCAACACGATGGCGAGTGAACACGGTATTGCAGCCGGTTCATCTTTAACTACCGCGCTGGCTTTAAGCACACAACTGCAGATTGTCGAGCGCGACCCACAAGCCGAGCAAACCAACTTACAGACTTTGGCGAATTGGGCCTATCAATTCACCCCCTCTGTTTGTATTTACCAGGGCGACGCTTTGCTATTGGAAGTCGCCAGTTGTTTAAAGCTGTTTAATGGCTTGCCGAATTTGCT
>JBPCXM010000462.1:0-3592 GCA_051008535.1 Pseudomonadales bacterium
CATGTGGTCATATTTGGCGCTATGGGAAAAAACTTGTGCGGTTGTCTTAATGGTTCCAGTAATGCGCCTTATGAAATACCGCGCCTGGTGAGATTGTGGCAGACGGGGCAGCTCAATCTTGAAGAGATGGTCACTGCGCGCCGGCCACTGGAGGAAGTGAACGAAGCGTTTGCCGATCTGGAAGCAGGCAAGGGTATTCGCACCGTGCTAAGCATAGGTGACTGAGGAATAGATGCCATACAATCATATCCAGGTGACCCATTCAGGGGGGCCGGAAGTTCTTAAAGTTGTCGAAGAAGCGCAACTACCTGAACCCAAAAGCGGTGAAGTAAGAGTAAAAGTACTCGCCGCCGGCACCGGTTTTACCGACACGATTATTCGCGAAGGGAAGTATCCCGGGGTCAAAGACAAACCGCCCTTCACCTTGGGTTACGACTGGGTAGGTGTGGTCGATAAACTTGGCAGCGGCGTCACCCACTTACATGAGGGACAAACGGTGGCCGATATGCCCGTAATTGGCGGCTATACACAATACCTATGCGTTGCTGCCGACCGGTTGGTTCCCTGCCCCGACGGCCTGGATCCGGCACAGGCCGTGTGCATGATTCTTTCCTATACTACCGCGTATCAAATGCTGACTCGTGAATGCCAGCTCAAAGCCGGCGACAAATGTCTGGTGCACGCGGCAGGTGGCTCGGTAGGTACTGCCCTGCTTGAACTTGGGCGAGAAATGGGACTTGAGGTATACGGTACCGCTTCGAGCGGCAAACACGAACTGGTGCGCGCCTTCGACGCTACACCAATTGATTACAGAAACGAGGACTTTGTCCAGCGAACGCTTGAACTCAGCGGTGGTGGCGTGGACGCTGTGTTCGATACTTTAGGTGGCAAAAACTGGAAACGCTCCTATCGCTGTTTACGCCGAGGCGGCAAATTGGTGGGCTTTGGCGCTATGCAATTGTCCACCGGCGAAGAGTCATTACCACAATTGATGTGGGGCTTCACGAAATTACTAGGATTATGGAAACTCATACCCAACGGCAAGCATTCCAGTTTCTACAATATTCAAAGTCGCCGCGAAAAATTTCCACAGGATTTCATCGAAGATGTGCAATCGCTGATGCACTGGCTTAAGGAAGGGAAGCTGAAACCCGCAATCGAAGAACAAGTGCCACTGGAACAAGCCGCCAACGTGCATGAAAAAATCGACAAGGCCACCATTCAAGGAAAAATAGTATTGATGTGTCATCCTGGCTAAAGCTGACAAGCTCGCGACTATAAGTCATACGCAGAAATAAGGAGGCAAAAGATGGTCGACTTCACCTTGACTGAGCAGCAATTGGAGTGGCAACAGAAGGCACGTGAATTCGGCGCCAATGAACTGCGACCTCTTGCCATGCAACGCGATCAGAATCCTGACCCAGAACAAGCGTTTGACGTTGAGTTGTATCAGAAAGGTTTAGCGCTGGGTTTGCAGAAAACCTGTATTCCGAAAAAATTCGATGGTTTAGGGTTGGACTGTCTGACCCATACGCTGATCTGGGAGGAGCTTGGTGCAGCCGAAGCAGGCTTTGCAGTCAGCATGCAGGCACAGGCCTGGGCTATCACCATGTTACTCAATATGGGAACGCAGCAGCAGTGCGAAACCTGGTTAAAACCTATTGTCGATGGTGGGCTGGCGGTGATTTCAGCCGTGGAACCGGAAACCGGCGCGGCCGTACCAATGTACGACCCGATGAACTTTGCCTTCAAAACCACTGCCCACCGCGATGGTGATGACTGGGTGCTGAACGGCTACAAAACCTTCGCCGGCAATGCCGGCACGCCGCTGACAAGCTGGCTGTACATTCTGGCCCGTACAGATGATAAACAAACCGGCATGCCGGCACACAGCTTTTTTCTTGTTGAACCTGATAACCCCGGCCTCAAAGTTGGCAACAACATGGATAAGATGGGCCACCGCACGGCGCACACACCGCCCCTCACGCTCGTAGACCTACGGGTACCGAGCAGCGCGTTGGTGGGAGGGGTTACTGGTATGCCGCAACCTCCTGGAGCAAGGCAATCAACCGCTGACAGTTTTCTGGTGGTGGGTGCTATCGGCCTAGGAATCGCCAGAGCCCTATACGAAGAGGCGCTGAAGTTTACCCAACAACGGCAAGCAGCTGGCAAACCCATGATTCAACACCAGATGATAACGGCGCGACTGGCTGATATGTACATTGCTATCGAAGGGGCCAGAGCGTTGCTTTGGAAGGCAGCCTGGTTTACCGATAACAACCCGCAATCCGACACGAAACTTTCGCTGGCGGCAAAAGTGACTTGCACCGACGCCGCAGCACGCATCAGCCGCGATGCTTTGCAGTTATTTGGTGGCTACGGCTATACCAAGGAAGCGCTGATCGAAAAACTCTACCGCGACGCTAAGGCGCCAGAGTGGTATGAGGGGGCGAACGAATCACTTCGTATTGCCCTGGGGCAATATATCGATTGGGGGGTATAACCGCGGGAGGCAAGCGACGGCTTGCCCCCAATTTGTCTTACTTATGGCACTAAGATAAGCCAGGCCCACGGACCGCCGTGATCGGAATACCAGAGGCCGCCCGGGGTTTTCCGTTTTTTCGAGTCCCCCACTACCGTTGTTAATGCGCCGATAGCCTGAAAGTCGCTTTCTCTGACGAAGATGTGGTCGATGCGCGTGGAGAGCTGGCTGAGTTCATTGGTGAGATCTTCGGCCTGGCAGCACGTATACCCGGGTTCCCTTGGGAACGGAAAACGGATCTTCCAGCTATCAAGGTAACCGGCGTCGACAATGGTGTGGTACGCTGTGGTGCTCATGCTGAGCTCGGGGTCGACGTTGAAGTCACCCACGAGAATGACGGGAAGTTTCTCGTCGGCGATTGCATCAATCAGTTCGGTGGCCTGCAGGTCCTGACAAAACTGCGGACCCGTTTTCGTGACACATAGCGCACCTTCCACCTCGAGGTGGGTGTTGACAAAGCGAATGGCATTGCCTCTGACCCGCGCGTCGACTGCCGTGTAGCCGCGGGTAAACACTAGCGCGGGATTACCAAAGGGATCAAAGTTGTCCTTAAAGTTGGCGGATGCCGGATTGCTGGTCTTGGTGGTGCTGTTTCTCGCCAGAATCACGTCGCTGTCGCGCAGCCGGCCCAGACCGACGGTTCCGTCTGGAAGATTGATTGGCAGCATGACATTGGCGTTTTCGACGACCGATGCGACCGTATAGTGTTCTCCCCGCGCTGCCAACTCGCCCAGCAGAATGGCCAGATAGTCGAGTTTGAGCAGTTGGTTGCCATTCGCGTCGGACAGCTCAATAAGCGACACCTCTTGCAAGCCAATCAAATCGGGGTTGAAGTCGTCGATTGCTCTGGCGATCTCAACGGCGCGGGCAGGAAAGTTGGTTTGCTGGATAGTTGCCAGGATCTCATCTGGTGGGACACCTGCCAGCAGCCGGCCCAGGTCGGCACCGACGTACAGGTTCTGCGACATAACACGCGGGATAATCGTGTTATTGTGGTTTGCTCCCGCCGGCGCCAATACGCCAAACAACATAATTGCTGTTATGGCTTTG
>JBPCXM010000463.1:0-13035 GCA_051008535.1 Pseudomonadales bacterium
TTGCCTGCCATGAATGCGGTCATATTTACGACAGTCCTTTATGCGCCGAAGGCCAGCGACTGAGCTGTAAGTATTGCGGTGGCCAACTACAAGCGCGCTATAAAAATTGGGAGGCGAAAACCGCGGCTTTCACGCTGGCGGGTGTCGTTCTATTCGTGCTGAGTAATAGCTTCCCGTTTATTGGATTGGATGTAGCTGGTCAAATTCAATCCAGTAATTTGCTTTCCGGTGTACGCGCTTTGATCACTCGCGAAGAGTTTTTGCTTGCTGCGCTGGTTTTCGTGACGATTTTCTTATTCCCGCTGGTTGAGCTTTGCGCTCTCTGCTACATCTTGTTGCTGCGCGTGGTTGCGATTAAGCCAGTGGGCATGGCCAAAGTGTTACGCCTTCTGCATATGACCCGGCCATGGAGCATGCTGGAAATATTCATGCTTGGCGTGCTGGTCGCCAGTGTCAAACTGGTAGGTATGGCGGAACTGGTGATAGGACCAGGCCTGTATGCCTTCACCGGTTTGGTGTTGGTGCTCATAGCCAGTCATATACGCTTAAGCCGACAGGATTTGTGGGATTGGTTGGAGCACGATAACTATTACGCCAGCGATGAGCAGGAAAAAATGTTTGCCTGCCATTGTTGCAATGCGCTTATTGGTGAATCGCTGTTAGCGCAAAACCATCATTGCCCGCGCTGCGATGGCGTACTGCACGAACGCATGCCCGCCAGTGTGCAAAAGACATTTGCGCTGCTCACCGCGGCGATCATTCTGTATTTTCCAGCCAATTTGTTGCCTATGATGACGACTACCCATCTTGGGTCAACGACAACAGATACGATTTTTTCCGGTGTAGTCCACCTCGCCGAAATTGGCGACTGGGGAGTGGCAACAGTCGTTTTTGTCGCCAGCATTGTCGTACCCATCGCCAAAATTTTGATCATGGCTTATCTCTTGTGGGTGGTGCAGATAAAAGCCAGCGGCGACCCGAAGCAACAGGCCCAGCTGTTTCGCGTGACCGAGTTTGTCGGTCGTTGGTCAATGATTGACGTGTTCGTGGTGACTTTGCTGGTGGCGTTGGTACAGTTCGGTTTATTGGCAAATATTGAACCGGGCGCCGCCGCGCTGTGTTTTGCGTCGGTGGTCGTATTGACCATGCTCGCGGCTGAGACTTTTGACCCCAAACTCATCTGGGATGCACACCATGAACGATAATCGCCCCCTAATGACCAACGTGAGATCGCTGTCGCCGGTCTGGTTTGTACCCGTGATCGCCCTGCTTATCGCGGGCTGGCTGGCGTTTCGAGCCTGGCAGGAAACCGGGCCACAAATCGTGGTGGTGTTCGATGACGCGGCCGGCGTTAGCGTTGGTAAAACGCTGGTGCGTTACCGCGACGTGGTGGTGGGAGAGGTCACCGACATCAAGCTTAGCGACGGCTTCGACAAAGTCAGCGTGTACATTGAAATGGACCCGCATGTGAGCGGCTTGATCTCTGAAAATTCACGCTTTTGGGTCGTTGCGCCACGCATTACCTTAGGTGGGGTTAGCGGTCTAGAGACTTTGCTTTCAGGTGTGAATATCGAAATGGACCCCGGCGAAAAGGGTAAACGACGCTCAAAGTTTGTCGGCCTCAACGACCCTCCTGCGGTGCGTTCTTACGAGGAGGGCACGCAATACCGATTGCGCTCGGAGAAGCTTGGCGCGCTGGATATCGGTTCGCCAGTTTATCACCGGCAAATCCGGGTGGGAGAAGTCACGCGCTATAAGTTGCTGCCCGAAGCAAATCAGGTTGAAATTCGCATTTTTATTGAAGCGCCCTACGATGAGTTGATTCGCACCAATACCGCCTTCTGGAATGTCGGCGGCATAGGCGTTGAACTGGGCGCTAACGGCATAGAGGCGAAGATGGAGTCACTGGTATCTGTTATCGCGGGTGGCCTTGCGTTTAGCACGCCGCCCAGTCTGGAGGGCACGCAGGAGCTAGCGGAAGCGGGCCGCGAATTTTATCTGTTCGATAACCAGGAAGCCGTCATCGAGGGTGCGCTGTCGGTCTCCTATCCGTTTTTGCTGCGTTTCGGCAGCTCAGTGCGTGGTTTGACGGTGGGCGCGCCGGTTGAATTTCGCGGTATTCAAGTTGGCAAGGTCGAGCATGTCGGACTCGATTACGCGATCGATTTAAGCCGCAAGGTGGATGTCATCATCGCCATTCAACCAGAGCGGATAGACCCCGACCGCACTCCCAGTATGGAGGAGTTGACCAAGCTGTTTGATGAGCTGGTCAGCGAAGGAATGGAGGCGCGGTTAAAACCGAGAAACATTCTTACCGGCACGTTGTATGTTGACCTTGTACCCGAGTCTGGCAAGGGCCACACCCTGGCAAAACAAGGTGAATACATCGAGTTGCCCACCGCTGATAGCGAATACGCGCAGATTGCTCGTCGTCTTTCAGATTTCGTTGCTAAAGTGCAGGCCTTGCCGGTGGAGGCGATCGGCAAAAACATGGACGACTCGCTAGCGGCACTCAGACGTCTGATCGGGGAGTTCAACGACGCACACATCGTCAACGATATTGATAAGCTAGTGGATGGCTTACGTGGTTCCAACAATTCCTTGTCGAGTACCATCAAGGGCTTGGAGCAAACATTGAAGTCTATCGACGAGACGGTCGCTCCTGATTCGCAATTACATTATCGGCTCAATGAAATGCTGGACGACGTGTCGGGCGCGGCGAAATCTTTGGAAGAACTTACCGACGAGTTAACGCGTTATCCTAATGCACTCATTGTCGGCAAAGACGAGGGCAAGAAATAATGCGTGCAGTCTATGTCTGTTTGCTGGTAGTCCTGCTGCATGGCTGTATCAGTCAGTCACCCACCAATTACTACACGCTGTCAGCTGACGTGGAAGAGGGTACAACCAATACCCTGCCCAAAGGGGTTTCGTTGGGCGTAGGGCCGATAAGCTTGCCTTCCATGCTGGACCGCAACGGTATTGTCAGCCACGAGGACGATGGGCCTCAGATTAACGTCGCCAGTCTAGAACTGTGGGCCGGAGAGTTAGACGTTTTACTTGCCCGCACCATCGCCGAACGCATGGCCCAGCATCTAAACATCGCCGATGTTTGGGCAATGCCCTGGGACGCTCGACTGCGGCCACAATATCAGTTGCGACTGTTTGTCGACAAGTTTTCGGGAGAGTTAGGCGGACCGGTAGTGGTGAAGATCAAATGGGTGTTGCTGGCTGATTATGGCAAGCGGCCCATTGGTACGCATATGTTTCAAAAAACCCAAAATGCGGAAGCTACAGATTACGCACGCTATGTGCAAACACTGAATCAATTGCTGGCTGATTTTGCTGCTGAGGCTGCAGAGATTTCAGCCAGTATTATTAATGAGTCGGAAGTACCTCCCCTCAATGCAAAACAACCGGATGGCTGAATCCAGCCGCCGCTGCCGCTTATGTAATGGCCATATCGGGTAACACAGCTGCAACGATCCTTCACGACGAAACAGTAGCATGGAAAGCCGCTGGTTTTCTCCTGACTTATGCCATTTTTCATGCCGGCTTCGTTTACTTGGGAAATTTCTTTTCGATCGGCAACGAGGAGGTCAAAAGTTTTTGGCCGGCTAGTGGATTACTGGTAGGCGTACTGCTGTTGAGCACTTATCGCACCTGGCCTGCTTTGTTGCTGGCCGCTGTTGTTGGTCAAATACTCGTGCAATCAGACAAGGCGTTGTTCAATAGCCTGTTGGCACTCGTCAGTGTGTTACAGGCGGGTCTGGTGGCAGCCATCATTTGCGGCTTTAGCGGTGGTCCGATACGGTTGGCGCGACCACGAACGGCTTTGGCGGGTTTTATTTTGGGTGCGATGATAGGGCCGGCAATCGGCTCTTTGCCAGGCGCAGCGGTAATCCACAGTGCCTATCCAACCAGCACCTATTGGCAAATTTGGCAATCCTGGTGGATGGCCCATTTCATAGGCATTCTTTTCATCACACCCGTGCTGCTGACCTGGTACTTGAAACCGGTCAGGCAAGCCGCCCCGGCATGGGAACCGGTGGTCATGCTCGCTGCGTTGGCTCTGGTGGTAGAGCTCGCAATTTTCACCATGCAGCCAGAGAGCGGGCGCGTACTCAGTATTTCAAGTGGAATACTGCTGTTGTCCTTGATTCCGCTTTTCCTGTGGGCCGGCTTGCGGCTGGGCACAAGAATTGTCAGTGCCGCATCACTGTTGGTGTTATTGCTGGCGGTCGGTAACGCCAAACTAGGACTTGGACCTTTCGCGGTGGTGGATATTGCCGCGCGTCAGACGGTGCTGGAGCTGCAGATGTTCCTCGCCTTGATCGCCGTGTCGGCATTAACCCTGGCGGTGGCATCAGATGAACGCCTGCGATTTCGCGAGGCAATGGCGCGGCAGATTAAATTCAAAGAAATTATTTCCCATCTGTCGACTGAAATAATCAACGCCGACACTACAGACATCGATACCCAAATTGTCAATGCTCTGCGCGAAATCGGCCTTTTCGCGGACGCTGACCGCTGTCACTTAATTGAATTCGATAATCAGAAACTAAACTTATCACTCACCCACGAGTGGTGTGCTCCTGGCGTAAAGGGCGATCTCAGTCGCTATCAGAAACTACCGTTTGAGGCTTTCCCTTGGGCGATCAAGAAAATCCAGCAACGCCGCCAGATTACCGTCTTCGACATACGCGAACTTCCCGCGGCGGCGAGTAACTTAAGTTCGCACATGACCAGCCACGGAATTCGCAGTCTGGTCTATGTACCTCTGGTGGTTGAAGAGGCGGTGTTGTTTACCCCAGGTTTTGCTGTGGACGCCGTCGTCGGAGTGGTGGGCTTTCAATGGGTTAGGAACGTCGTGCGGCCCGGTAGCGATATTGCCGCCTTGCTGCACATCGTGGGGCAACTATTCATCAGCACCCTGCAACGTAAACGCAACCTGCAAGACCTACAAAGTCGCCAACTCAAATTAAGTTCAATGGCCTCCGAACTGGCGCTTGCTGAAGAGCGAGCACGACGGCGAACCGCAGTCGATCTACACGATGGAATCGCGCAGAACCTGGCCGTGGTTCGCATGAAGTTAGGTCAGCTTGTCGACCCCAACCCATTTGACCAGCAAACGCTAATCGCAGACCTACAGCACATCATTGACGACACTAGCATGGCAACGCAGCATATTATTGCCGATCTGAGCCCGCCGATACTTTATGAATTGGGTTTGTTGTCGGCGATAAAATGGCTGGCCGCTCGCTTTGAGAAACAAGAAACGACGAGCTGCACCGTCACTGGCGCTGAGCAAGTAGCGGAGTTGGGCGAAGAAGCAAGGCTATTGTTATTCCAAGCAGTACGTGAGTTGTTGATCAATATCAGTAAACACGCCCAGGCATCGGCGGTCACGATCGATTTGTGCGCAAACGAAAACGAAATTAGGATTACTGTACAAGACGACGGCATCGGATTTAACACGTCGCAACTCGCACAGTTCGATCCAAAGCGAGGTGGCTTCGGACTATTCAGCATTAAAGAACGGCTGGCAAACCTGGGTGGAACGTTTGCTCTGAACTCCTCACCCGGTATTGGCACGACGGTGCGAATCAGTTGTACGAAGCAAGCTTCCACTTCGACAAGCAGCCGCTTGGCAATCCAACAATCGTGAAGAGCATAAACGCGCTCTCTGGTATGGCAAGCGCAAACACCATCGGTGTGGTGCTGCTATATGCGTTTTTGCACGCGCTCGCGGTAGGCATGGGGCAGGCGTTTCCTAGCTCGCAGGGCGCGATCAGCGCTGTTTGGCCCGCGGCGGGTTTACTAGCCTTTGTATTGCTGATTACACCTTACTTACAGTGGCCGCGCTGGTTGCTCGCCGCACTGGCCGGTCAGCTCGTTGCTGACGCGGTGTTGGGTACCGCTGATGCATGGTCGTCTTTCACTCTCGCCGTTGCCAATACCGTTGAGGCGGGTGTGGTGGCAGCGATCATACGCCATCTTATTGCGGTGCCACTCAAAAAGGCACGGCGACTACCGTTACTGGCCGGCGGAATTCTAGCCGCGCTTATCGGCCCGGCAACTGGTGGCGTATTGGGTGCGGCAGAATTTTCAAGACTCGATCCCAGCACTGACTTTCAGCAGAATTTGCAACTATGGTGGGCAGCGCACTTCCTGGGTGTTCTTTTCATTACTCCCGTGTTGCTGGGGTGGATGTTGGAATCCGGACGCAAACTGCCACGACCATTGGAAGCCGTGATCTTGTTGGTGACGCTAGCCATCGTCACCCAAATCGCGTTCGGCACCATGTTGCCAGCAAAGCTTGTTTTCCCCGGCCTTGTGTCGGGTGTGGTACTGCCCGCCGAGCTTCTTTTTCCTCGCGGTCCCGGCACGGCACAACCCCTACTAATTCTACCATTTTTTCTCTGGTGCGCGCTGCGTTTTGATACACGTGTTGTTACGGTCGCGTCGCTGCTTGTACTTGCTTTGCTCTTTCCTCATGCCAATCTGGGTTTCGGTCCTTTTGCCCTGCCAGGTTCATCGTCGCCGCAATCGGTGCTGGGCTTGCAGATTTTTCTTGCGCTGTTGGCCTTATCTTCGCTGAGTTTGACCATCGTCCTGGACGCAAGGCGTCTGGCAGATGCGACATTGACGCGGCGTGGCAAACTCGAGGATATTATTTCACGTATGTCTACCGATCTTATCAATGCCGGTCCGGTCAATATCGATGCGCAAATTGAAGCTGCACTTGGTGAAATCGGTCGTTTCGCCGCCGCAGACAGTTGTGGGCTTGTTGAATTCGACAATCGCCAGCAAACTCTAACCTTGATCCATCAATGGTATCGCTCAGGCGGTCAAAAGAGAGCATATCTCCAACCAACGCGTCCGTTTGCCGACTTCCCGTGGATGATCGCTGAATTAAAGCAGCGCCGGCAGATCACGATTCGAAATGTCAACGACCTACCCCTCGCCGCGACAGGCTTGCGCGCTATGATGACCCACTCAGAGATGCAAAGCCTGGTCTATGTGCCACTCGTCGCCGATAACAAAGTGATCGGTATAGCGGGGTTCGAATGGCTTCGGCAACCTAAGCAATCGATCGCAGATCTAGCCGCCTTATTGCATATCGTTGGACAAGTATTCATCGATAGTTTGCAGCGCAGACGCACACTACGGGAATTGCTAGTCCATCAACGGAAATTAAGCGCACTGACCTCAGCGTTGTCGCTTGCAGACGAACGGGCGCGACGTCGCACCGCTGTTGAATTGCACGAGGATATTGGTCAAAGCCTGGATATCGTCGGCAACAAGTTGGGCCAGCTTGCGAATCTGAAGCCGGAGAATCGCAAACCAATGGTCGCGGAGATGCAAGCCATCATCGACGCAAGCATCAGCGCTACTCGGAATATTATCGCCTATCTCAGTCCACCCATACTGTATGAGTTGGGGCTGGCGCCAGCAATAAAATGGCTCGCCGATCGGTTTCATAAACACGAGGGTATTGTCTGTAATGTCACCGAGCATGAACCATTGCCGACGCTGGACGAAGAAATCAATATGGTGCTGTTCCAGGCAGTACGCGAATTATTGACCAATGTTAGCAAGCACGCAGGGGCGGCTAAAGTGAATATCGATCTACGTTTCGTTAAGGGCGAAATTGACATAAGCATGCAAGACAACGGTGAAGGTTTTGACTCCGATGATGTCATGGCGAATCCGGGACAGGGTGGTTTCGGACTCTTTAGCCTGAACGAACGTATCACCAATATTGGCGGTAGCTTCGTGATAGAATCTGCTGCGAGTATCGGCACTAAGGCGCGAATCGTCTACCGCGCGCCATACAGTGAAGCAACATGGGCACGTTGATGCAGCATGAGCAAGCGCATACTGATAGCTGATGATCATAAAATAGTCCGCGACGGCCTACGTTCCTTGCTACACGCGGAGCAAGGCTGGGAGGTGGTGGGTGAAGCCAGCGATGGACGCGACGCTGTCAGACTGGCTAGAAAACTACAGCCTGACGTTGTAGTTATTGATGTGGCGATGCCGGAACTGAACGGCATCGAGGCGGTGCGGCGCATCGTCATGCAAGATTCAAAAATCCATGTGGTGGCGTTGTCTATGCACTCTGACCGCCATTTCGTGGCCGGCATGTTGCAAGCCGGTGCCGCCGCTTACATTCGCAAAGAATCTGCTTTCGAGGAAATAGCCGCTGCCATCAGGGCGGTAGTGCGCGGTGAAGTGTATCTCGGCACCGGTGTCGCCGAGGTCGTTGTTGATGACTACAAGAACAGAATAGCTGAGCAAGCCGAAGAGCAAATACCGTTGTCGTCAAGAGAACGTGAGGTACTGCAATTATTGGCAGAGGGCCGCAAAACCGTTGAGATCGCAGAAGCCCTGCATGTTAGCGTAAAAACCATCGAAACTCACCGCCGTCAGATCATGACCAAGCTTGACCTGCATAGCGTCGCCGAACTGACAAAGTATGCGATACGCAGTGGTTTAACATCCATTAACGCTTAAGCAACTCGTCAACCCCCACAACATCCATCACAAACTCAGGGAATTGCGAACCTCGCGATCAGGGTTTTCCTGATCCACTTTTGCCCGCGCTTAGGCTGTAATAGTCCCACCGATACTTGCAGCGGCACTGCTATCGACAAGTGGATGTTGCTGTTGCGCCGAGTGATTGAGATGAAAACGCAAAATCCCGGAAGTCTATGGACGAGCTATGTTCTTTTTTTGAGCGTTATCGCGCTGGCATCTGTAGGGCTGTACTGGTTGCTCGATAGTGCCGCTGCACTTCTGTTGAGTGGTGGGCAAACCCAATGGGGTGACGCAATGATGCCCGAAGGTGACGCGTTGTTGCATCGGCTGCTCAGTATATGTGTGGTTGTTGCCGTTATTGTAATTTCGACCTTGGCACACACGAAGCGACGCCGTCTCGCGGGTCCGATGGTGGGTTTAAGTGGCTGCATGCAGCGGGTTTTTGATGTGGCCGAAGATATCGTTCTGTATGTCGACCGCCACGGAAAAATCATCGAGCTCAACGAAGCGGCGGCAGCACACTTTGGTTGGGAAGCCTTGCAACGTTCGCTATTTGACTTTGTCTTCGTGCCGGTTAACCGCGAAAATAAAGGTGAGCATGCAGCGGAGTCGTTACTTGACGATGTAAACCGGCAAGCGTATGAACGCCCACAATTCATCGCAAAATGCAGCGACGACACGCAATTTCCAGCGCAGGTTTCGGTCTTGAGAGTCGCTGGATTGCCGACCCGTTATGCAGTAATACTATCAGATATCACCGCGCAACTCACGGCAGAGAAAGCGCTTCAGCACTCGGAGAAAAAGTACCGCAGCCTGTTTGAGAGTGTTCCCGACGGCGTATATCGTAGCTTACCAGATGGCACGCTTCTGATTGCCAATCCCGCCTTGGTTAACATGTTAGGTTACTCTTCCTCAGAGGAGCTTTGTAACTCTACCAATAGCCGTGAGCTGTATCGGAATCCTGAAGATAGAAGTCGCATTACGCATGCATTGCGTGAACAAGGTAAAGTGCGTAATGCGGAGTTCGAATTGCGGCGTAAGAATAACGGTTTTATCTCCGTGCTGGCAAACATCCACGCAGTGCGAGATGAATCGGCCGACGCGGTCGTGTTTGAAGGCACACTGTCGGATATCAGCGACATCAAAAACATCAGAGGATTGCTCAACGAGCAGGCTGAACACTTTAGACTTTATACTGAGCACGCGCGCGACATCATTACGGTGCTGGACCAAAAAGGCGCTATTATCTACAGCAGCCCTGCCTGCCAAAGGGTCACCGGTTTTACTCCCGCGACGGTCGTGAATATGAAGATTCTGGATCGTATTCACCCCGGCGATCACGACACAGTCCTCGACGTCATAAAGCGCGGTTTCGAGCGGCCCGGCAGATCTCACTCGATGACCTTTCGCATCCGCCATCAGGATGGCTCCTGGCGGTATTTGGAGTCTGTCGGCAGCGCATTTGTCAGCGCCGACAAGCGACTGCGCGCGGTTATCAATTCCCGCGATGTCACCGATCGCATAGCTACTGAAACGCTGCTGCAGCAGGCGCAAAAAATGGAGGCGTTGGGAGAGCTGACCGGCGGCGTGGCTCAGGAATTTAGCGATCTTCTAAGTATCATCGTAGGTAGGTTGGAATTGTTGGAGCTGGGTGTTGGTCGGGACCGCGCGCTGTTGAGCCATACCCAAACCGCACTGCAGGCTGCGCAGCAAAGTGCCGAACTAACCCAACGCCTGCTGACATTCTCTCGCCGCCAGGCATTGAACCCGAAGGGGATGCAAGACAGGCAGCGCCGAAAGCTGGAAGACGAAGTGAGCGAAATACTGGATTAGGGACAACACCATGTATCGACAAAACGGGTTACCAATGATTGATGACGATTCACATAGTTCCATTGCAACACCGGCGCGCCGTTGGGCGTTGGACAAGGGTGAGATCTTTGTAGAATATCAACCCATACTAACCCGTGCTAGCGACAACGGCTGGGAGATGGGTGGTGTAGAAGCCCTGCCGCGCTGGCAACATCCCAAACGGGGGGTGCTGCCGCCCGCTGCGTTTGTTCCGGCGCTTGAAAAAGCCGGCTTGCTCTCGCCACTGAGTGATTTCGTTCTAAGCGAGAGCGTCCGTCAGATTGCTGCCTGGCAGCAATGTGGCCTTAATGTTTCGGTGGCTGTAAAGTTATCGGCGGCGCTGCTTGCTGAGCCCGATTTTCCAGAGCGACTAGTCGCGGTACTCGATAACCACCACCTTGATTATGCGAAGCTAATCCTAGAGCTTAGCGAAGACCTTGTGATGCATGGATCTGTTGATGCCATAGAAAAATTGCAGCACCTGCACACCAAAGGATTTGGACTCGCAGTCGACGGTTTTAGCACGGGCTATGTTTCCTTGGTACAACTGTACCATCGACTACCGTGTAACGAGTTCAAAATTGATATCTCGTTGGTGCAGAATATTAGAACCAGCAACTCTGCAAGAGCGACTATCCACGCAATCATATTTCTCGGTCATAAGCTGGGCGTAAGCGTTTGTGCCGATGGCGTTGATACGGAGTATGCGTTTTCTTTTCTAACTGATGCAGGCTGCGACAGATTGCAAGGTAGGTTGCTCAGTCCTTCACTATCGGCGGTTAAGCTGCAAGATCTGGCGCGAGAGTGGCACAACGCTGATCAAGCTTGCCCGAACAGAGAGTGATAGACAAGTTTGGAGGATGTGTCATGAGCAATATAACACGAGGAGAGTACTATGGATGGAAAAGGAAGTGCGCTCATATCGCACGACATGAGCTTGCCTGGCGGGGTGCGTGTAAAAAGACAGCAATTTTCGATTGGTGAATCGCTAAACTTCGTCTCGCACGATTTGCGCTCACCGCTGGTGTCAATTCTCGCGTTAGTGGAGCAGGCAAGCCGCCCGGATTCTTTACATCGAATTAAACTTTACACTGAACGTGCCTTGGCGTATACCGAAGGATTTCTCCAGTTGGCTCGCGCTCAGAGAGGAGAGGTTTCTTTCCACGAATGCGATATGCACGCTATTGTTGACAATGCATGCGAGCACGTATTCGAACTCGCCGCTAGCAAACAGATCACGTTGCAAAGAACGCACTGCACGCAAGCGGTATCGGTGTGGGGTAATGCCGACCTGCTGGAACGCGTGGTGATCAACTTGCTCGACAATGCCGTCAAATATTCTCGTAATGGTTCCGTTGTTGAAACTCGACTTCTGGTTGCTGAGGAGAAGATAAATTTGTATGTTAAAGACCACGGCATTAGTATTCCTGCGAACGATTTGCCTACTTTGTTTGAGCAGTTTCGGCGTGGCTCATCATCCGGTTCGCGCGCACAAAATGGTGCAGGGCTGGGGCTGCGATTTGTTACAGTCACAGCGCAGCGTCATAATGGCTTCGTGAAGGTTAACAGCGCGCTGGGGCGTGGCTCCGAGTTTATGGTGAGCCTGCCACGCATGACATTCTCCAACGATTGCGACCGCCGCCCTCTGAACTGATTGTTAGGCGGTCAAGAATCGTTCAAGTACTGTGTGCACAGTTCGCAAGTTTCTTATTCAGCAGTAGTTTCTAATTGTTGACGATTGCAGATTGGTATACTGTGGCGTCAGCAGTCTGTAAAAAAGTCCTTTAAGTTAATAAACATTGGGGGCCACATGACTCTGATCTCACGCTTAAGTTTTTTATCCGCCCTTTTGTTTGTTCTCGCTTTGACGCCGGCGTTGGTGACAGCAGCACCCAAACCCATCAGGTTGACCGTCGAGTCGCCCAATACGAAAAAAAATAAAAACGAAACACTGCAGTTCCGCTCGGGCTGGCCGTTGACCTTCAAACTGCAGGCAAGACGTGATTTTTTCTTTGCCGTCCAATCTGGTGGGCCGTATCCAGAACTGGGGCTGACCAGCTGGCTGGTCTTTCAGGACCTGGATGGTTGTCGATACCTGGGCGGCCGCTTTATGGAGGGCATAGGCGACCCCTGCGCTTTTGCTGAGATTCCCGGCGATGAGATCTTCGTCGAGTTTACGCCGGACGTGGATTTCCCTGGGCTAGTCGATCAGCATGGGACCGAGAAACTGCGTGCCGATTTGGCTGATTCCGATAGCTTTGTCAACTTCTCCAACGAAGGCCAAGAATCTATGTTCGGGCCGGCCGTATCAGAAACCCTGGATGGCATTGGCTACGGCGCCAACGAAGACCTGCCCGGATTCGTGCTGTTGTCTGACACCGGTGTCGGTAGAGTGCTGGTAAGCGAGCTTGGTGGACCCGGGCCTATCACCGGGTTCAGTCCCGTCGACCCGCTGCAGGCCCGCAACCTGGCGGGACTAATGAACTCGGTCGGTTACGAGCTGAGCGATAGAAAGTTGAGCACCACCATCACCACCAGCATCAACGTACCGCGCTATCTGTTTTCCAAGTTGCGCTTGATCGATCAATGCTTCGGCGACCTTTCCAGTCCCGATTGCCCGTGGGCACAGCGGGTCGACGG
>JBPCXM010000464.1:0-8246 GCA_051008535.1 Pseudomonadales bacterium
CTGACTTTGTCCGCAATGTAGTGGTTAAGATGCGCTTTCCACAAACCATCGAAATGGATAAAGAGCTCGTTCAATAAAGCCTCTTTGGAACCAAACCGATAGTTTGCCAAGCCGCGGCTGTATCCGGCCAGCTGGCCAATGTCTTTCAGCGTCGTTTTCTGGGTGCCACGGTCAATGATCAGGCTTATTGCCGCTTCGAACATGCGCTGGTCTGACAACGCCGTACGCTCGGCTTGCGTCATACGTCCACCGTTCGCCGTCTTGCTCGCCGGTTTGATAGCCATTCAACACTCCCTTGTTGTCATACATTTGTATTGGATAGGCATGTTCTGATTACTTGCTAAAGGAAATATCGAACGCGTTTTCGTCGCGCAAATTTCTCAACACTTTTTTGTCTATCTTGCCAACGCTGGTTTTGGCAATTGAATCAACGAAAGTCCAGTATTCCGGCACCCAGAATTTCGCGACACGCGCTGCCAGGAAATCGCGCAACTCGGCAACACTTGGCTGATCCCCATCGGCGACTACGATGGCCAGTGGCCGTTCCTGCCAGCGTTCATCTTCCACCGCGACAACAGCAGCTTCGGCAATGGCGGGGTGCGCTAACAAAGCTCCTTCCAGATCCACGGAAGAGATCCATTCGCCGCCGGATTTAATTACGTCTTTGGTTCTATCGGTGAGCTGTACGTAGTGACGTTCGTCGATGTGACCCACATCGCCGGTTCTTAACCAACCATCTTCGGTAAAAGCCGCACCTGTGTCATCTTGATGGTACGCGCCGGTAATCCAGGGGCCGCGTAGCTGCAATTCGCCGACAGATTGGCCATCGTGTGCAAGCGGCAGGCTCTGATCATCGACTACCCGCACCTGCACGCCAGGAACCGGGCGCCCACTTTTGGCGCGCCACGCCGTTTCGCCCAGTTCGCCCGGATCGCGTGGTGGGTGTGATAAGGCGCAGAGGGGGCTGGTTTCGGTCATGCCCCAACCTTGCAACACGGGCACCGCCCAGCGTTCGCGCGCAGAATCGATCAGCGTCGGCGCTACCGCGGAACCGCCGCACACCAACATGCGAAACGAACTCATGGAAAAGCCCTGCTGTTGTGACAAGCGCAACAAGTCGCTCAACAGGGTAGGGACCATGGCGGTAAATGTAGGCTGCTCGCTGCGTATCATAGCGACGATATTTTCAATCTGCATGTGCGAGGCCGGCATGATAATGTCGCTGCCGCTGAACCAGCCGCTGTACGGAAGGCCCCAGGAATTGGCGTGGAACATTGGCGGTAGCAGCAGAATCCTATCGCGTTCACAAATGCCGAAGGTATCGGTCGCGCGTGAGGCGAGAGAGTGCATGACCGTGGTACGGTGGCTATATACAACCCCTTTGGGACTACCTGTTGTGCCACTCGTATAGCACACGGCGGCTGCAGTTGTTTCGTCGATATCCGGCCACGCAAACTCGGCATCGTGCTGTGCAGTCAGTAGTTGGTAGTGAAGCGTGTTCCAATCCTCTATGTCTGCAGACTCATCGCCGATCAAGATCAATGTTTCGACCGTGCGCAAATGTGGTAGCACTTCTTTAAAGATGTCAAGCAGGCAAGTATCAACCAGAACAACCTTGTCACCCGCATGATTAATGATATAGGCGATATGCTCCACCGATAGGCGAATATTGACGGTGTGCATGATGGCGCCCATCGACGGAATTGCCAGATACGCTTCCATATGCTGGCGATGATTCCAACAGAAAGTCCCAACACGGTCACCGGCCGTTACGCCAATGCTTTTAAGTCCGTTGGCAAATCTTGCGGCGTTGTCGGCAACATCGAAGTAGGTCGCAGCGATGATATCTTTGCCGTCCGATGTGGCAATAAGACTTTGCGGGAATACACTGGCACCGTGTTCCATGATCATCCGTACGGTCATGGGCGTGTGCATCATCGTTGCTTGCATCGTCGTTGTTTGCATCAGCTCAGCCCCCTCTATGTTCTGTTACCAGTTGCCGGCCGCGGCCGCTGTGGCCTCGCGCAGCAAAGCCGGTACGTCGTATTCCAATCCCCGCGCATAATCGCTGTCAACCTTACCTTGGGAATAGAGAACGTACGCTCCTTCGACTATCGCCGCGAGGCGCCAGAACGCGAAGCACATATAGAAATCCAGCGCGTCAAGCGAGTAGCCTGTGGCTGATGACCAACGCTGCGCAAGTTCACGTCGTGACAATACCGGATGCTGGCGACTTACCGCCTGAATATGCGCAAAGCCCGGCGGGTCTTCGCGACGCGGGCCCCAGAACATCAGGAACAATCCCAGGTCTGTTAGCGGATCGCCGATTGTTGCCATCTCCCAATCGATGACGGCGATCAACTCGGGTGCATCTTGTGCGCACAGGCTATTATCCAAATGATAATCGCCGTGTATGAGTGAGACCGGTGCATGCTCGGGAACATTGTCCAGCAACCAGTTGCCTAGCGCACCAATCGCGGATAGTTCACGTACCGTGCTTTGCGTGCGAATATGGAGCCAACGTTCGATCTGCCGCTGTAGGAAGTTCTCCGGGTTGCCGAAGTTTGCAAGCCCAACATCCTGCCAGGCTAATGTGTGTATGGTCGCGAGTTCGTCCGTTAGCTGTTCGCCGAGCGCATTTAATGTTGTGCAAGTCTGTGCGTAGTTTGCAGGCAAGCTATCGCTGATTGAAACACCGTCAATATGCGATACCAGCACGAAGGGTCGTCCGATCACCTCGGGCGCTTCGCACCAGGCAATAGGCTTGGGCACTTTAGCGTGGCCATGCAAGGCATTCATTACCTGCCATTCTCGTTCAATACCTCGGTGCGCTTTGGGCGACACTGTGTTTTCCGGCGGCGTGCGCAATACGATAAGCTGCTGGTCGGTACTTATGAGTTGCGTGACATTGGAATTGCCACCGCTCAGTTCTCGGGTAATGTTTGCATTAGTAAAGCCGGTATGTGCCTCAATCCAGTCGCGCAATGCACTCGTTTGCTTTTCCACAGCATTTATCCTGGCATACCGAAGGTGCTGAGTAAGCCGCCGTCGACCGGTACGAAAGCGCCCGTCATGTAGGGCGACCTGGCCACCCATTCAATAACTTCTGCAACCTCGTCGGCATTGCCGTAGCGCCCCAGCGGTATCATATCTTGCATGGACTGCAGTGCTTTCGACGACAAACCTTGTGTCATTTCGGTCAACACTAATCCCGGAATCACCAGATTGACCGTAATAGCCCGTTCCGCGAACTCAATTGCAAGCGCTCGAGTGAACCCCGCCAGCCCGGCTTTCGAAGCGGCGTAAGCAACATCTCCTGGAAACCCTCGAAAGCCAACGACTGCGCCCACGTTAACAATTGCCGCACCCTCCTGTAGGTGAGGGGAGGCCGCGCGCACCGTATTCATTGCGCCGGTCACGTTGGTGTTTAACACCTGCTCCCAGTCGTCGTTTTCCAATCTGCTGATCTTGCCGCCACGATGCACGCCGGCATTGTTTACCACGACATCCACTCGTTGCCAGTGCTCTGTGATCTGTTCGATTGCCGTTTGCACTTGTTGCGCGTTACCCACATCGGCCTGGCAGGCTATACAATTCTCGCCGCGCTCCGCGGCCAGCTTGTGTACAGATTCGCCACGCGCGAGTAGCGCAACACGTTCGCCACTTGCCAGAATTTTGTCCGCCAGGGCTAATCCGATGCCGCGCGATGCACCTGATATAAGCCAGACTTTGGCATTCGTTGTCATTACTAGCGTTCCATGGCTGAAATGATAAATTTGGGTAGATATCATTTGCTTGTTTGCGTCTAGCAAGTTTAAACTAGCGTTGCCGCAATACACAAGTAGTAAAACAGGGGTTGCAAAGTGAGTTGGAGCTTCGAAACAGATAGTGCATTTCAAGAGCAACTGGATTGGATTGCCAGCTTCACCCGTGATGAGATCGAACCGTTGGATTTAGTGTTCAGGGCTCCGGCGGATCCTTTCGACCCACAATCGCCGGCTGCTAGAGCTATGGCGCCGCTACGTGAACAGGTTAAGGAAAGGCGCCTGTGGGCTTGCCATCTGGGCCCGGAACTGGGTGGTCAGGGTTACGGCCAGGTTAAGTTGGGGCTGATGAATGAAGTGTTGGGTCGCAGCCGATTTGGCCCTAGCGTGTTTGGTTGTCAGGCGCCGGACTCGGGTAATGCCGAAATCCTCGCCCATTTTGGTACCGATACGCAGAAAGAAAAATTTCTCAAGCCATTACTCAACGCCGAAATTGCCTCCTGCTATTCCATGACCGAACCGCAGGCGGGCGCCGACCCGGCTGAGTTTCAATGCCAGGCTGTGCGTGATGGTGACGATTGGATCATTAATGGGGAAAAATGGTTTGCATCACATGCGCGATTCTCCAAGTTTCTCATTGTAATGGTAGTGACCAACCCCGATGTGCCCATCCACAGCGGTGCTTCGCTGTTCCTGGTTGAGCAAGACACACCTGGCATGAATATTATTCGTAACACGGCGGTGGGCCCTTTTGTTGATCAGGGCGACGGCGTGCATGCTTATATTAGCTTCGACAATTGCCGGGTACCTGCGGAAAATATGCTGGGCGAAGAAGGAGAGGGGTTTCTAGTTGCGCAAACACGCCTGGGTGGTGGCAGAGTTCACCACGCCATGCGCAGCGTTGGCGTATTGAATAAAGCCATGGACATGATGTGCGAACGCGTTCTCAGCCGCACGACCAAGGGTGAACTGTTAGCGGATAAACAGCTAACGCAAGACAAAATCGCGGACACCTACACTCAAATTACGCAATATCGCTTGCACGTCCTTTACACCGCCTGGCTGATCGATAAGTACAAGCAATACAACAGGGAAGTGCGGATGGAAATTGCGGCAATCAAGGCCGCTACGCCGAAGGTACTGCAGGACTGCATCTATAGGGTAATGCAGATACACGGTAGTATCGGGGTGTCAGACGAAACTCCCCTAATGACCATGTGGGCCAACATACCTGAACTCGGCATGGTCGATGGGCCTACGGAAGTACACAAGGTCACGGTTGCGCGCGCGGTGTTGCGTGGCTACGAGGCCGCCCCGGGTCTGTTTCCCAGCTATCACACGCCGACACAGCGCGTGAAGGCGATGGAACAATACGGCCACTACCTCGACGAGTAAGATTGCAAGCAAACACTGAATAATCTGGATAACCGCAGCATTGGAGAGCGACAATGACAACTCACCAGAAACCCGATTACGACGCCATTGCGATTGGAGCCGGCTTCGCAGGCCTTGCGCTGATCCACTATCTTCGCGAAGCAGGCCAGTCCATTCGCGTCTTTGACCGCGCCACAGATATCGGTGGCACCTGGACCTGGAACCGTTACCCAGGCGCGATGACGGACAGTGAAAGCTACTACTACTGCCTAACGTTCTCCAAGGAACTCTTGCAGGAATGGCGCTGGACCAGGCGTTATCCCGATTGGAAAGAAACCCACAATTACATGCACTTTGTCGCCGAAAAGTGCGACATGTGGCCACACATCCAGTTGAACACGGGAATCGTCAGCGCAGATTACCAGGCCGACAGCGGCCTCTGGCTGGTGACGACGGGCGATGGCGAGCGCTATACCTGTAAGTACTTTGTCAGTAGCATGGGCATGATTTCTGAGCCCGTGATTCCGACGATCGACGGCATGGACAATTTCAAGGGACCGCTGTTTCATTCTTCCCGTTGGCCTGAAGGGCTAGACTACGCCGGCAAGCGAGTGGGCATCATCGGCGCCGGGGCGACGACCGTTCAGATGGTGCCGGTGATGGCCGATACCGCGGAGAGCGTAACCGTGTTCCAGCGCACGCCAAACTTCATTCTGCCTGCCATGCAACGGCCGATGACGCCGGAGTGGGAAAAGGAGATCAAGGACAACTACGACGAGATCGTTGCCAAGTGTCGCAACCACGTGTTCGGCATGGCTTTCGATAGCCCCGTGGGTCGCAACGCGGCCGAAACTCCACCCGAGGAAGTGCAGCGGATCTTCGAGGAGAACTGGACGGGCAGTTTCCGCTGGGTCTTCGAGACATTCGATGATCTGCTCTCCAGTGAGGAGGCTAACCGGATGGCCTCGGAGTTCATCATAAACAAAATGAAGGAGCGAGTCGACGATCCCGAGATCGCAGAACTGCTGACACCGGAAGTGGGCGAATACCCGCTGTTTGCCAAGCGCCCGCCCCTGGACCACGGCTACCTTGAAGCCTACAATCGCGACAACGTGCACCTTGTCGACATAAAAGACCGCGAGCCCATTGTCGAGATTACGGAAACGGGTGTTCGCACGACGGAAAATCACCACGAGTTCGATATCATCGTTCTCGCCACGGGTTTCAGGGCGTACACTGGCGCACTGGAAGCCTTCCCCATTCGCGGCAAAAGCGGCCAATCGTTGCGAGAAAAATGGGAGAAAACCTCCAACGCCATCTTGGGTGTCTGCGCAGCGGATTTCCCCAACCTCTTCATGGTGACCGGCCCGCAGGCGCCGTTCGCCAACCTTCCCACCTCTATCCAGCAGAATGTTATCTGGATCACCGACTGCATCAACAAGATGGAGAGTGAGGGATACGATGTGTTCGAACCCAGAAAGGAAGCCGAGGATGAGTGGTCGGCCCACGTCGCCGAAGTTCACGCACAGACGCTGATGAATGTCGGGGATAAGGTGCACTCCTGGATGATGGGCGCCAACATCGAGGACCACCAGCCACGGGTATTGATCTACTTCGGTGGCGCCAACGTCTATTACGACAAGTTGCGGGAATCAGTGAATGACGGCTTCCCGGAACTGGAGTTCGAGCGGCGGGCATAGGCACTGATGCAGCCCCAGCTTGCCGCTAAGCCGTGCTCTCATCGCGCAGAAACTGGATGACAATTTTTCACTTTGTAACATCAAGTTCAATAGCTAGTATTTTTGGTCTCCCGGCGTTAAAAAACTACGCAGTGTCCCTCCAAACATTAGCTGTAGGGTGGATATTTACGTGGATAAATAAGCCTGATTTATTGGTTAAATAAAAACAAACGATTTCCGAACGTTTTCGTTCTCATATAGAATATTTTTTTACGGCTATAACGAGCACGAAATTCAATGGTTTATAAAACAGAGAATACCTGGTTCCTGGGCTCAAATATTCCAGGTAAGGGGCCATTAGCTCTCGTCTATTTCGGTGGCGCGCATACATATTTCGACAAGTTACGCGAATCGGTTGGGTCCGGTTTTCCGGAGTTGGAATTTGAAAGGCTGGTCAGCTAATCTGCATTCGAGTCAGGTGAGCTATGGCGGCGTAACAGGCGAAGCTGCTGAGAAGAACAAGCGCTTGTTTGCCGAAAATGTGCCACTGGAATTGCACTCCCGGAGTTAGACGTTATTAAATGCGCGTTCCCCACATCGATGTGGGAATCTCTTTCGGGCTCTCCATGTACTTATTGAATCCCGGCCGACAAACAATTTCATTTTCCTGTTGGAGTGGGCTGACTTGCCCCCACATTGTATATTTAACGCCTGCATTTTCTTGATGGCGGTAGATGACTGATCGGTCACTGAACCTTTATCATAAATTGCATCGCGATTGGCGTAGCGCCAGGTTCTCCAACGCCAATAATACCCGCCTGTTAACCCACGGTAGTGTTGACAGACATAGATTCCCCGTAATTTTTAAGTGCTATAGACGCGCGTCGCCTAGTTACTGCGCAGCATTCGCACTAATATGCTTGCTATGAATTATCGAACGAGAGCCGGGCAATCTCGTTAACCCATCCCTAACCTAAGACAGGAGAAATCGTATGACGAGTGATCAGGACGCCACAAAACAACGCATCCTAAGCGGTGAGAGCTGGGACGATTTCTGCGATGCCTTAAAGCAAATCGGCCACGACGTGGTACTGGCAGATACGGCGCCGGACAATCTGCTGGACCGCGCCGAAGGCTGGCGCTATCTGGCAAGGCTGACGCGGGCGGGGTTGCGCTCATTTCTGGAACCTGTTCCGGCGGAAGTACCGGAATTTATTCAACCCGTCGGCACGACCATCAAAATGGGTATGGATAACCCGGATAACGTCTATATGGCGGCGCGGGTAAACGGTGAATATACCTATCGCATCTCCGGCAAACGCAACACGGTGCACTTTTTGGGCTTCGGTTCTCAGGCCGGCGGTTACGGGAGTAGCGGTACGCTGGACACTACTGGTTCGTTCGATGCTTCGAAGATTGAGGTAGATGA
>JBPCXM010000465.1:0-8946 GCA_051008535.1 Pseudomonadales bacterium
TCCGACATACTTGATAAACTGGTTCATGACCTATCCTCCTCAATTATGGCTCTGAGCCGAAGATGTACCGTCCTCAGCTTAACCCACGGCGTTGAGGACGGGTAGGTCACTACATTTTGTCTATTACAAATAGTGTTATTTTTCCTGTAGAAGTAATCAAAATATTGCGGTAATGAGTGGTTAAGCAATCACCGAAACGTAAGGTCCTCTCCAATTAACCCCTCTAGTCCGTTAAGTAAAACGAACTAGCTGACGGTCATGCAAATTCGATAGGGCTAATTGCGCACTAAGCACACCACACAGCGCGAGAAACATATCCCACTGTGTATCCCATTGATCCCCTTGCATGCCAAGGAAGGCGTCGGCCGAGCTACCCAACGCCAAAGCTGCCCACCATTCGATTAATTCATAAAATGCACTGAATGCCAGGCAGGCACACACAACAAGCAGAAAAAGCCAACCGCCTTTGGTCAGCGGCGTCAGCCGCAACAAAAATTCGCGCGCCAGAATTGCCGGCGTGAAGCCTTGCATAAAGTGGGCAAGGCGATCGTAATGGTTACGCTCGAAACCAAATAGTTCCTGCAACCAATGACCCAGCGGTACTTCGGCATAAGTGTAGAAGGAGCCCAGCAGCAGCACCAAACCGTGCAAGAACAGCAACAGATACAACAAAGGCGTCAGTGGGAAGGTGCCCCGAGTTGCGAACAGCAACGGGATTGCGATCATCACCGGCACCGATTCGGCGAGCCAGGTGATACGATCGGCCGGCCCGAATGCGGATAACACCAGAAAAGCGCAGGTGAGCAATAGATAGTGAACTGGCTTCATGGAAGCACCATGTTTCTATTGTTATTTATTGCAACTCTATGGTCTGCGCTCGCGTTACTCAGCAACACGCGAATAATATCCCTCGAACCAGGGCTTCCAGGTTTTTCCGTCGTCGGGCGACTCTTCGAAAAACTGGCGCATGCGACCATCTTCTAACGGTGTCCAGGTGCCGCGAAAGCGTGCACTTTTGCCAGAGTCGACATACTGGATAGTGCCGTCGAGCCGCATGGAATTGTCTTGCAGGCCACCACGGATAGCAATCTGACTACCACCACTACCGCTCCACACCTGTACCCATTGCTGAGCAGCGCTGTCGTAATAATTCATGCTGACACCGCTTGATCCACCACGGCCGCTCCAGCGTTCGACGAGTACGCAACCGCCAGGCATTTTCTCTATCTTATTGGTGCCGGCAAATTTCTTGCCCGTGATGTCGTGCACCTCCCACGAGCCAAGCCAAAAATCAAACTGCGAAAATTCCTTGCGTTCGACGCAAGGTGTGGGCGGTATCTGAGACTTTGTCTTGGCGCTTACAGCGTCGTCTGTTGCGCTAGTTTGAGAGGCATACGCAATACAGAGGCATACTAACCATAGAGCAATTCGATTTGTTAATAAACGCATGACTGTTCTCCTGCTACCAACCCAGCACCTGTTTTACAAACGGCACGGTGAGTCTTCTTTGCTCCGCTAGTGAAGCATGATCGAGCTGTTTTATGGTCTGACATAAGGCTCCCATACTGCGCTCTCCGCGGCGCAAGATGAAGTCACACACCTCGGCCGAGAGCTGCAAGCCCGCATTGTTGGCGCGCAATGTCAGGCATGCGGCTTTGGCCGTATCGTCCAGCGCGAATAGTCGATAAACCAGTGCGCTGTTCAGGCGTGAAGCCAAATCCCGTAAATCGAAATCGCACAGCCGCGGCGCCCGATCGGCGCTCAGTAACAAGTTCGTTTGACCTTGTTGCACGCGGTTGTAGAGATGAAACAACGCTTCCTGCCAGGCGGCGGAATCTTGCAAGCAATGCACGTCGTCAAGGCACAATAGATCCATTTGATCCAACCCTTCTAGCACGCCGTCAGGTTCGCTGGCGCACAAATCCTTTAACGGCAGGTAAACCACCGAATGCTGTAAGTGTTGCGCTTCCAGGCAGGCAGCTTCGAGTAAGTGTGTACGCCCGCTGCCTGACTCGCCATACAGCCAGGCAACTGCGGGAGTCTCGCATTGCGCCAGCAGAGCTATTGCATTTACCGACTCACGATTGCGCTCGGTAACATAAAAATTGGCGAAATCGTTTTCCGGCGGCAGCACAATATTGAGCGGAATTTGTGTTGCGCCATCGTTCACTAACTTTGTTGTTGCTCGCTATCTTGCGGCGCTTCATATAATGCACTGACTTTATAGCTGGCATGCGCATGGCGCAACAATACCGCGCCGACGGCTGCTACTGGCAACGCGATCAGTATGCCGACAAAACCGGCCAGTTGCCCGCCGGCCAGAATCGCAAAAATAACCGCCACCGGGTGCAGTCCGATCCGATCGCCCACCAGCAAAGGAGTTAGAATCATGCCCTCCAGCATTTGTCCCACACCAAAGACTATCCAAACCCCGACCAGGTGTAACCAACCATCAAACTGAAAAAACGCGGCGATGCTGGCCGCCACGATGCCTACGATAAATCCCATGTACGGGACCACGCTGGCAAGACCAGCCAACATGCCAAGCAATAACGCGAGATCAAGTCCTAGAAACATAAGACCGAGGCTGTAAATAATGCCCAGCGCAAACATGACCGTCAATTGGCCACGCAAAAAAGCACCGAGTATTGAGTCACATTCCTTTGCCAATTCAACAACAAGCGGTTCCGAACGGCGTGGCAGCAATTCACGAATGCGCTCCATCAAAATGTCCCAATCGCGGAGCAGATAGAACGTCACCACGGGTATTAACACCAGGTTGGCAAACCAACCCAGGAAAGCCATGCTCGACGATGTGACTTTTTGCATGATGACTTTGATCAGAGTGCCGGCTTTTTGCCAGTTGTTGGCCAGCAAGTTTTTTAAATCATCTATGGGTAGTTCATAAAGCGGCAAATTGAACTGCTGGCTTAGCCAGGGGAATGCCACGTGTTGAAACCATTCGGCGATTTGTGGCAGTTGGCCGATCAGTGCATCGACTTGCCGCCCCAACAATGGCAGCAACAAGAAAACGATCAACGCAAGCACCAGGGTCAGCGTAAGGAACACGATGATTACCGCATTGGTACGGCTTAGCCCCCAAGCCTCCAGTCGATCGGCCAACGGGTCACCAAGATACGCAAATAATGCACCAAGGAGAAACGGTGCTAATATGGGCTGCAACAGGTAGACCAGCCAGCCAAGGAAAATCAGCGTACCGAAAACGTACCAGCGCTCTGAATTAGTCATCCTGAGTTATTTCTTCAGCGCCAAGCTCATAGCTGAGTCGATCGGCAAACAGCGGATCGATTCCATAGTCCAAAGTCCGCAGGCGGGTTTGTTCCTCCACTGCGGAGGTAAACCTTTCAATATCGCCTTCAAATTGCAAGCTGAATTCCACCCGCTCGGCTTGCACCAAAACGGGAGACACGTCACGTACCATAACCAATTTCTGTAACGCTGTTAGCGTGCTAGCGTAGTCAGAAAAATCGACTATGCCCTGTACTTCAATGTCTATACTTTGCAACTCTCCCACTTCGATCTGATTGGCAGCTCGCAACAAGTCATCTACCCGCCGCTGCAGAAAATGCAGCTTGAGGAACGTCTGCAGTTGTCTTTCATTGTCATCTTCCTTGCTTAAATCTTCTTCATCGCTTGCATCTTCTTCATCGCTTCCATCTTCTTCGTCGCTATAACCTTTTTCGTAGCTGAATTGCAGCACGTATTGCTGCGGCGCGCGTAGCGCACGGCTTATTTCTGGTTCGTACAAAGCGTCTTCGTTGCCGAGTAAATTAACAATAACCTGCTGCAAACCTTCGCTCATGGCCCGCAGACGCACCAATTCGCTTTGGCTTTCGACGACGATTCTCGCTTCATAAGGCCCCAACTCGGGCTCCTGCAGCTCTGTGGCAAAGGCGTCTTCCGGTTCTACGGCATCGAGTTCTGGTTGCGCCACTGTAGCAAACGCCACAAATAAGGCCAGCAGCCAAAAGTTTTTTGCGCACTGTATTACATGCATTTGCCAGGTTCTGCGTGAAAGCGACGGTGACGGTATTGTAACAGCACACTTTAGCCCGCGACATGCTCCTTGCAGGCGATAATGCCGATGGCGAGCGCTACGCCCACTTGCTAGAATACGCGGCTTTTGCAAGCGCCAAAATTGCCCTATGCCAAACTCTTCTCGCAACAATGAATCGCTCACTTACAAAACGGCGGGCGTTGATATTGAAGCCGGTAATATGCTGGTAGAAAAAATCAAACCCATTGCCAAGCGCACCTTGCGGCCTGAAGTACTGACCGGGCTGGGCGGATTCGGGGCATTATTTGAGATGCCTACTGGCTACAACCAGCCGATACTGGTTTCCGGCACCGACGGTGTAGGCACCAAGCTCAAACTGGCGATGCAATTGGGAGTGCACGATTCTGTCGGCATCGACTTGGTCGCAATGTGTGTTAACGACCTGCTGGTTACCGGCGCCGAGCCGCTATTCTTTCTCGACTATTACGCATCCGGCCAGCTTGATATCGCTATAGCCGAGCAGGTTGTGCATGGTATCGGCAGGGGCTGCGAACTGGCTGGTTGCGCGCTTGTGGGTGGCGAGACGGCAGAAATGCCCGGTATGTACGCCGGCAAAGACTACGACCTGGCGGGGTTTTGTGTCGGCGTTGTTGAAAAATCCGCCATTATCGATGGCTCTGCCGTGGGGAGCGGCGACGTGCTGCTTGGTATCGCCTCTTCCGGCCCTCACTCCAATGGTTTTTCACTGATCCGCAAAATCATTGCCGATAAGCATGTCGATGTAAATCAAGATTTGCATGGCCGGCCGCTAGGTATGCAGCTTCTTGAACCCACCCGAATTTATGTAAAACCAATACTGGAACTATTGTCGAAGGTGGAAGTAAAAGCGCTCAGCCATATTACCGGCGGTGGCCTAATCGAAAATGTGCCGCGGGTACTACCGGCGGGTATGCAGGCGAGCATCTACCTTGGTAGCTGGCAGCGCCAGCCGCTATTTGACTTGTTACAGCAACACGGCGCGCTAACCCAGTTGGAAATGCATAGAACCTTTAACTGCGGTATTGGCTTGGTGCTATGTGTTGCAGCCGACCAGGCGAGTACGGCGCTGCAATTACTGCAAGCACAGGGCGAGCAAGCCTGGCAGATTGGGGTTGTCGAAGCGCAGTCAGGTGGGCACCAGGTGATATTGCATGGCTAAAACAGCGCGGCTGGTTATGCTCGTTTCCGGCAGAGGTAGTAATCTGCAAGCCTTTATCGACGCCACTAAAAGTGACGCGCTAGAGGCGGAAATTTGCGCTGTCATCAGCAATCGCGCCGATGCCTATGGCCTGCAAAGAGCAGCCAATGCTGGCATACCAACCGAGATTGTGAACCACCGACAGTTCGACTCGCGCGAGGCTTTCGACGCTGAATTATTAGCCTGCGTTCAGCACTACCGAGCTGATCTGGTTTTACTGGCAGGTTTTATGCGCATATTAACGCCGGTTTTTGTCAGCCCATTGCAAGGACATTTATTGAACATTCACCCATCTTTGCTGCCTAAATATCCAGGCCTGGATACTCACCAGCGTGCGTTGGACGCGGGCGATTCAGAACACGGGGTTACGGTACATTTTGTGACCCAGCAGTTGGACAGTGGCGCGCCCATCATTCAAGCAAGAGTACCGGTGCTACCGAATGACGACGCCACCACCTTGGCCAAGCGCGTATTGGAGCAGGAACATCTTATCTACCCACTGGCAGCTAACTGGTTCATTACAGGGCGCCTGCGATTGCGCGGCAGCCAGGCTTTATTAGACGATCAATCCCTGCCAGCAACGGGATATATATTCAGTGCCAATTAGTCATTCTTTGCGAATACCGCTGGTAGCATTTTGTATTGCACTCTGTTGTTGCACAAAAACGCTGGCCGGCGAATTAAAACCGTATGTGGCGCAGTATAAATCTGTGGTCTCCGGATTTAGTGTCGATTTACACCGTGAGTTTGCACGCGACGGTGCGCAATACTCCGTGTCGATGAAGATGAAAAAGCTTTTCTTTGGTATTAAGGAAAACAGTGATTTTGAAATCGACCAGGATGGCATTGTGAAAGCGATTTCGTATTCGCACATACGCAGCGGTGCCAGCAATCGACATAATACCCACTTGCAGTTTGACTGGAGCGCCAATCACGTTAGTGACCTTCTGATAAAGAACCATGTGCCACTGAATGTCGACTTCCCAACGTACGACAAGCTCAGTTACCAACCGCAGTTCCGGCTCGATCTGATCACTAAGCCGTTGGCGCAGCGCTACGAATATCAGCTCGCCAGCTACAAGCGGGTTAAGCTTTACGCCTATGATTTTGTCGCTGAGGAAACTATCGAGACGCCACTAGGCAAGTTACGCACGCTAAAGTTCGAACGTGACCACGGCGCCAAAAAGCGTGAGAACTTTATTTGGTTTGCCAAGGACTGGGATTACCTGGTCGCACGTATCGATTATATCGACAAGCCCGGCTCCAAACCGGATCGCTTATTGATTCAGTCCGCAACTATTGAAGGTAAGCCGGTTGCGGGATTGTAAAACAAGTTAGCTTCAAGCCTTAGGCAAAGTCACTCCACGCTGCCCTTGATACTTGCCGCCACGGTCTTTATACGTCACATCGCACTGCTCATCCGACTCGAAAAACAGCATTTGCGCCACCCCTTCGTTGGCATGGATTTTCGCTGGCAGGTTGGTGGTATTGGAAAATTCCAACGTCACGTGCCCTTCCCACTCCGGCTCAAGCGGCGTGACGTTGACGATAATGCCGCAGCGCGCGTAAGTCGATTTACCGAGGCAAATGGTTAACACGTTGCTTGGAATGCGAAAATATTCCACCGTGCGCGCCAGTGCGAATGAGTTAGGGGGGATGACGCACGCGTCGGCCTGAATATCTACGAAACTGTTAGCGTCGAAGTTTTTCGGGTCAACCGTTGCCGAATGGATATTGGTAAATATTTTAAAATCATTTGAGCAGCGTACATCGTAGCCATAGCTGGACGTGCCATAGGAAATAACTTTTTTGCCATCGTGCTCGCGGACTTGATTCCATTCAAAGGGTTCGATCATGCCATCTTCGGCCTTGCGGCGAATCCAGTGGTCGGATTTAATCGTCATGTCAGTCGTCTGATACCGTGATATTAGGGAATTCTTTCACTTTGCTTTGCTGCGTTTGCAATAGCTGCATCACCTTACGCGCCGCTGCCCGGTAGGTCTGGCCAACCGCAGCGTCGGCATCCACCGTTACCGCGGGGTGGCCGCTGTCCGTTTGCTCGCGAATCGAACGCTGCAAAGGCAAAGAGCAAATCAATTCCGTGCCATATTCGGCGGCAATGCGCTCACCCCCGCCGGCGCCAAACAAGTGTTCTTCATGGCCGCACTCGCTACAAATATGCAAGGCCATATTCTCGATAATACCGAGCACCGGGATGTTCACCTTGCGGAACATTTCAATGCCTTTTTTCGCGTCCAACAGGGCAATATCCTGCGGCGTGGTGACAATCAGTGTGCCGGACACCGGCACTTGTTGCGACAATGTAAGCTGAATATCGCCGGTGCCGGGCGGCATGTCGATCACCAGAATGTCCAGCTCACCCCATAGTGTTTGCGTTAATAATTGCTGCAAGGCGCCGCTCACCATCGGGCCACGCCATACCATTGGGGTTTTTTCGGTCACCAGATAGCCCATCGACATGGTCTTAAGGCCGTGCACTTCTATGGGTAGAAAGAATTTTTCGTCACGCACCTCGGGCCGGGTGCCTTCGGCGATGCCCAGCATCAATGGTTGGCTGGGGCCATAAATGTCGGCGTCGAGCAGACCGGTGTTGAAGCCCTCGTGTGCCAGTGCGGCAGCTAAATTGACCGCAGTGGTCGATTTACCGACGCCGCCCTTGCCCGATGCAATGGCAACTATATTTTTTACTGACTCGAGACCGCTCATTGTTTTGTATGCCTGAAATAGAGGGCGAATAGTGTACCACCGAGCGTCAGCAATGGGGCGGCTTTGCGAAAGCGCATAATGCAAATCACCACCAAAAACGCTATAGTAGTCTGCTTTTTTTCGGACTATTTTCACAAGTTCTCCAATGCAAGCTCTGAATCGAAAAATACTGGTTACCCACGCATTGCCATATGCGAATGGATCGCTGCACTTTGGCCATTTGCTGGAAACCATTCAAACCGATATCTGGGTTCGGTTTCAGAAGCTGCGCGGTGCGGATTGCATATTTGTCTGTGCCGACGACGCGCACGGCACGGCCATCATGCTCAAAGCCGAAGAGTCGGGCGTCACACCCGAGCAGCTGATTGACGCAATGCATAGCGAGCATCTACGCGACTATAACGATTTTCATATCTGCTTCGACCATTTCCACTCAACCCATTCGGAAGAAAACCGGCATTATTCCGAATTGATTTATCAGCGCTGCGAAGCCCAGGGTCATATCGCCAAGCGGAACATCGTGCAGGCTTTTGATCCCGAAAAAAATCTGTTTCTGGCCGACCGCTATATCAAGGGCACTTGCCCACGCTGCGGCACAACCGACCAATACGGTGACAACTGCGAAAACTGTGGTGCAACTTACAGCCCATCGGACCTTGTGGATCCAAAGTCGCAACTGTCCGGCGCAACGCCTATTGACAAAGAATCGCTGCATTACTTTTTTCGACTACCCGCGTTCGAAGATATGCTAAAGGAGTGGACCAGGGCCGGCACATTGCAAGAGCAAGTTGCCAATAAACTGAGTGAATGGCTGGACGCCGGCTTGCAGGAATGGGACATCAGCCGCGACGCGCCCTACTTCGGCTTCGAGATTCCAGACGCACCAGGCAAATATTTTTACGTTTGGCTGGACGCGCCAATTGGCTATATGGCAAGTTTTGCCTATTTTTGCGAACAGCAAGGG
>JBPCXM010000466.1:0-2543 GCA_051008535.1 Pseudomonadales bacterium
GGGGACATCGTATCAAAACAATAGGAACGCTAAAGGTCGTGGCCATACTGCTGGGCCTGTTATGGTTAAGCGCAACAGGCTGCAGCGCGAAGAACGATTCTCCCGAAGCCCAGCCGCAAACCTCGGCGCAGGTACTGCCCCAGGTCAGCGTCCAGTTGTGGTCGGTAAAGGATGATGTGAAACGTGATTTCAAAGGCACCCTGCAGGCTCTCGCCGCGATGGGATTTGACGGAGTCGAGTTTGCGGGCGAGTTTGGGGAATTCGCCGATGACCCGGCCGGACTTAAAGAATTCCTGGAGCAGAACAACCTTAAAGTCAGTGGCGCGCATCTGCACTTTGATCGCCTGAGCCCCGAAAACTTTGACGCCACGGTGGCATTTTATGCCACTATAGGCTGCGACACGCTGATCGAGGCAATGGATGAAAGGGCTTGGGACCCCGAAGGGGTGCATCAGGTAGTGAAAGAGCTCAACCTGTTAGCGGAAAAACTGGCCCCCCATGATATGTCTATCGGTTATCACAATCACGCACAGGAATTTGGCGATTTCCAGGGTTCGACCTACTGGGACGTTATTGCCAAGTCCACCTCGGAAAATGTGATCCTGCAACTGGATGCAGGCTGGGTCACTTATGCCGGCAAAGATCCGGTAGAGTATGTACGGCGTTATCCCGGGCGTGGACTAACTACCCATTACAAAATACGTACTCATGAAGGTGACGAAAATATAACGCCTATCATCGGCCAGGATACGATCGACTGGGCTGCGTTACTTGCCGCCAACATAGAGGTCGGCGGCACGCGCTGGCTGGTGGTAGAACAGGAAGAATACCCCAATGGTATGACCCCGCTGCAAGCAGTAAAGGCGTCAAAAGACGGTTTGGACGGATATCTAGCCCGCCACCGAGCGCCTTGAGCCGGTGCGAAATCAGATTCAGAGAGACAGCTAATGAGAGTAATCATTTTAGCGCTCACCGTTTTGTGTGTTGCAACAGTTCATGCGACTGAATTGAATGTGACTTCTCCTGACAAGCGAATCCAGGTGCGCGTTGCCGATAACCAGGGTTGGCCGGAGTATACTGTTACATATGACGGACAAGCCGTCATCCTTAGTTCGAAACTGGGCCTGGTATTCAAGGAAGTCGGGGGATTCGGCGAAAGTTTTGTAGTTTCGGACTCCGTTACAAAATCAGAGAACAGCAGCTGGCAACTACCCTGGGGTGAGCGTCGCGTAGTTCGTGACGAGCACAATGAGCTTCGCGTCACCTTCAAACAGAACCAGAAGCGTGGTTACAGGTTTGATGTCGTGTTTCGCGTGTTTAACGACGGGCTTGGCTTCCGCTATGAAGTACCTGAACAAAAGAGACTGAAGAAGCTCAATATCACCGATGAAATCACCGAGTTTGTCATTGGCGAGGCCGACGAAACTACCGCCTGGTGGATTCCATCGCGCGGCTGGAATCGCTATGAGTACATATACGACACAAGTGGCCTCGATAAGATTGACCGAACCAATACGCCGTTCACACTCAGAAATGGCAAGGGTATTCACGTAAGTATTCATGAAGCGGCGCTGGTCGATTTTGCCGCTATGACGCTTGACCAGCAACGCCCTGGCATATTCAAGGCGGACCTGACGCCAAGCTCCGATGGCATACGGGTAAAGACTGCCGCCGGATTTAAAACGCCGTGGCGAACAATCCAAGTAGCTGCGGACGCCGTTGGGTTGTTGAATTCCGACCTGATACTCAATCTCAATGAGCCGAATAAACTCGGCGATGTGAGCTGGGTTGAGCCCGGAAAATATGTGGGTATCTGGTGGGGCATGCATGTGGAGGAAAACACCTGGGGATCCGGCCCTAAACATGGAGCAACCACATCCGAGACCATGCGCTATATGGACTTTGCTGCGAAGTACGGCTTTGACGGGGTTCTGGTTGAGGGCTGGAATATAGGCTGGGACGGTGACTGGTACCAAAACGGGGACATATTCAGCTTCACCGAGGCCTATCCCGACTTCGACCTTGAGAAAGTCACTGCATACGGTTTGAACAAAGGTGTGCGGCTGATTGGCCACCATGAGACATCCGGCAGCGTGACCAATTACAGGAACCAGATGAAGGACGCCTATGCCTTGTACGCCAAACATGGTGTACGGCAGGTAAAAACCGGGCACGTTGCCGATGGAGGTAAGATAAAACGTGTCGATGACGACGGCATCGTTCGCTTTGAATGGCATGGCAGCCAGTTTATGGTCAATGAATTCCTGTACTCAATTGCGGAGGCGGCGAAGCAAAAAATCAGCATAAACACCCATGAGCCTATCAAGGATACGGGCCTGCGCCGCACTTACCCGAACTGGATTGTGCGCGAAGGCGCCCGGGGCCAGGAATTCAATGCATGGGGAACGCCACCCAACCCGCCCGAACATACTGCAATTTTGCCTTATACACGCATGCTGTCCGGTCCGATGGACTTCACGCCCGGGATTTTCAACATGGAGTTTAACGGCGGCCTGGACGCAGAAAATAGGCCTCGCACGACC
>JBPCXM010000467.1:0-8747 GCA_051008535.1 Pseudomonadales bacterium
TTGTGGATGGCTACACTGGTGTCCAATACCGGCAGTTGGATGCACGATATCGGCGCGGGTTGGCTGATGACTTCGCTAGCGCCAACACCAGTGATGGTGGCACTGGTGCAAACGGCCACGACACTGCCGGTGTTTTTGTTAGCGATGCCGGCTGGCGCTCTGGCCGACATACTCGATCGGCGCCGCTACTTAATTGTGGTGCAATGTTGGCTCGCTGCGGTTGCCGCGTGTCTGTCTATCGTGACCTTGCTGGGCCTAACCAGTGCCTGGCTGCTGGTGGCGCTGACTTTTGCGATGGGTATCGGCACTGCCATGATGTTGCCCGCCTGGGCTGCCGTGACGCCTGAGGTTGTACCACGCAAGGAGTTACCGGCCGCCATCGCGCTGAATAGCATGGGTATGAATACCGCGCGGGCCATTGGTCCGGCCATCGCCGGAGTTGTCGTCGCTGCCGCCGGTGCAGGCGCGGTGTTTGCGCTTAACGCGGTGTCGTACGTCGCGGTCATCTATGTATTGTTTCGCTGGCAACGGCAGCACGCACCAACAAATCTGCCAGCCGAGCGTTTCTTTACTGCCTTGCGCACTGGAGCGCGTTTTGCGCGTCATGCACCCGCTTTGCACGCAGCGGCATTTCGTGGCCTGGGTTTCTTTCTATTCGCCAGCGCGAGCTGGGCTTTGTTGCCGCTGGTAGCCAGGACTCAAGTCGGCGGTGGGCCGCAAACGTTTGGAGTTTTAGTTGCGTGCATCGGATTGGGCGCAGTCTCGGGTGCGGTGCTGTTGCCTAGCTTGCGGCAGCGCTATTCGCGAGATGTCGTTGTTGCTGTGGCGACCGTTTTGTATGCGCTAGCCATGCTGGGACTGGCGCGCTTACAGCAACTGGCGCCCTTGTGCATCGCTATGCTGGTCAGCGGTGCGGCCTGGATTGCGGTGTTATCGTCACTGCAAGTCGCCGCACAATTGGCCTTGCCAAATTGGGTACGCTCGCGCGGCCTAGCTGTTTTTATGTGCGTATTTATGGGGTCCATGGCGGGTGGCAGCCTGCTATGGGGGTATGTCGCCCAGCAAAGCAGTATTCAGCACGCGCTTAGCAGTGCGGCAGTTGGTGCAATAATCACTATCGCGCTGACCTGGCGCTGGAAGCTGACGGGCATAGAAAACAGCGATTTATCGCCATCCATGCATTGGCCCGAGCCGATGGTCAGTTCCGAAGTGGCGCCCGATCGTGGCCCGGTAATGGTTACCGTGAAATATGCGGTGCAAGCTGCCCACACAGCGGATTTTTTGCGCACCGTCAGGCAGATGGGTACGCATAGACGCCGTGATGGCGCTTATGCCTGGGGCATTTATGAAGACACTACGCAGCCCGGCCACTACCTGGAATACTTCCTGGTGGAATCCTGGCTCGAACATTTGCGCCAGCATGAGCGCGTCACGCACGAAGATAGGCTGCTGCAGGAACAACTGCAAACTTATCTCGTGCCGGGAAGCAAGCTAGAGATTACTCACTTCGTTGCACCTGAGTTACAAGTACAAGAAAACATGAGCTCTCGACCATGAACCAACTGCACACAGCGATCATCTTTCTCGCCGCAGCCGTTATTGCGGTACCCGTATTCAAGCGCCTGGGTCTGGGCGCTGTACTCGGCTACCTAGCCGCCGGTATCCTGATTGGTCCCGCCGCGTTTGGATTGATCGATGACGTCGACCATATTCTGCATTTTGCCGAGTTGGGTGTGGTGCTGTTACTGTTCATTATTGGTCTGGAGTTGCAACCGTCGCGCTTGTGGGCCTTGCGGCGCAACGTCTTCGGTTGGGGCTCTTTCCAATTGCTCGTTAGCGCTGCCTTGCTCACGGCAGCTGGATTGTTGCTCGGCGTGCCGCTGCGTGCTGCGATTGTCGTTGGTTTTGTGCTGGCTTTGTCGTCCACCGCTTTTGCGCTACAAATGCTGGCCGAGCGCAACGAACTGACCACCCGCCACGGTCGCAGTGCCTTTGCCGTGTTGCTGTTTCAGGACATTGCCGTCGTACCGCTGTTGGCGATTGTGCCCTTGCTGGGTGATGCAGGCGCCAGTGGTGACAGCGCTTGGTTGGCTTTTGCCAAAGGTGTAGCCGTACTGCTGGTAGTGGTATTCGGCGGCCGCATTATCTTGCGTTATGGCCTGCGGATTATCGCCAATACCAACGTCAGGGAAATACTCACGGCTACGGCCCTACTGACAGCACTGGGCACGGCCTTGCTGGTTGAAGTGGGCGGACTGTCGATGGCATTAGGGGCATTTATCGCAGGCATGTTGCTCGCTGACTCCGAGTTCCGCCATCAACTCGAAGCCGATATCGAACCATTCAAGGGATTGCTGTTGGGCCTGTTTTTTATGGCCGTCGGTATGTCAGTCAATATTGATCTGATAGCACAGAAACCGTTGCAAGTCGCAGGACTGGCCATTGGTCTGGTGGCCATTAAAGCGCTCGTCATATTTGTGCAAGGAAAGCTGCAAGGACTGAGCACAACGGCCGCCAAGAACTTTGCCTTATCAATAGCACAAGGTGGCGAGTTCGCCTTTGTGATCCTCGGCATCGCGGTGACAGCGCTGGTGATCGACTCGGCATTGGCAGACCTGTTGATTGTGGTCGTGACCCTGTCAATGGCGGTTACACCCGTTTTGCTGACCTTGAACGATTGGCTCGCCAGACGTGCGACCAAACCCGAGGCAGACTACGAAACTCCGGTAGACGAAGATAACCCGGTCATCATTGCTGGTTTTGGCAGATTTGGCCAAATCATCGCGCGTATCTTGAGAGCCAGGAAAATACACTTTACTGCGCTCGATATCAGTCAGGAACAAGTCGATTTCGTCAGCAAGTACGGCAATAAAATATATTACGGTGACGCCAGCCGGCTCGACTTGCTACAGGCAGCCAACGCTGGTACCGCGAAAGTGTTCGTGCTGGCCGTCGACGATGTAGAAGCATCGCTCAAGATTGCCGAAATCGTGGCGCAGCATTTCCCGCAGCTGAAAGTCTACGCGCGTGCCCGCAACCGCAAGCACGCCTATCAGCTGCTGGATCTCGGCGTTAAAATCATTCGCCGCGAAACCTTTCACTCCGCCGTTGAACTGGCCGCGGACGTGCTACAAGGCGCGGGTTTAAAGTCGCAAGCGGCGAGACAAGCGGCCGATCGATTCAAACAGCACGACATCGATCGCTTGTTTGCCAGCCGCGAGCATCATACCGACGAGCAAAAAATGCTGGAGTTGGCAAAGAGCGCGGCGCAAGAGCTCGAAGAGCTGTTCGTCGAGGACTTGGTGCAAGATGAAAAGCTATAATGTGGCCGCATATACAATTGCTTAGCGATTCCTAAAGTGTAAAATCAGTGTCATGTCATTGATTACACTCTCCGTTCGAACTGGTCCGCAATAGTGCTGCACGAACAACCTTCTTTCCTTCTTTCGAAAGTTTAAGATCTATGGGAGAAAACAAACCAGGTTTTCTGGAGTCATTGTTTACGCAGCATAGCGCGCAACTGCAGCGCTTTTTGGCACGTCGTTTAAACGACCCGCAAGAGGCGGCTGAAATTGCCCAGGAAGCGTATCTGCGTATGCAAAAACTGGACGCGCCGGAGACGCTGGACAATGCCCGCGCCTTCCTGTTCCAAGTGGCGGCCAATATGGCAACCGATCATTTACGCCGCCAACAGCTGCAAAGCAAATATTTGCGTAGCCAATTACAACGCAACGAAGCAGCCAGCGATATCGAAATGCCGAGCGGCGACGATCCGGAACAAGAACTGGTTGCCGCGGAGCGTCTTGCCCAAATCACCGCTGCGCTCGATAGCATGCCACTCAAACCTCGACAGGCATTTCTGCTGCACAGGCGTTCGGGCCTGAGTTATTCGCAAATCGCGAAAGAAATGGACGTCTCGGTCAGCAGCGTAGAGAAATATGTATTGCAGGCATTGAAACATTGTCGACAACGGCTTGTCTGAAACCAAGGTAAGTAGTTTCCTAAAAAAAATAGTGAGATTAATGTGAACAATCTAACAGTTTGGACTATATATATTGAGGGAATTTAAACTTCAATCGTTCCATTACAGACTTAGAAGTTATCACGGCGAAACCCACGTCAAGCGCAAATGGAATTAAACGCTGGCTTAAACCATGGAAAACATGAACTTAAAGAATAATCAATTGCTGGACGAAGCCGCAGAATGGATCGCCCGTCTGCGTTCCGATCAGGTTTCCGCCGCCGACCAACAGGCTTTCGCCGTCTGGTTGAGCCAGGGCGTTGCCCAGCGTGAAGCATTCGACCAAATTGAAAACCTGTGGCAGGACCTAGGCGTTGTTCAACACTTGCCGGATGAAGCGCTGCCAGCCGAGCAGACTGTCAACCCAGTGCCAATCCACGCCTCCAATCATTTCAAAATCACACGCAGTTTGCCGATGTTTGGCCGACGTGCTCTCGCCGCCGCCGCTGCGATAGTCGTTGCCGTTCTATTGACTTGGCAGTTGCTGCCCGAGGACTCGCGTGATGCCAGTGTATTTCGTACCGCAATTGGCGAGCAGAAAACAATCACGCTCGATGATGGCTCTACCCTCATCTTAAACACCAATACCAAGGTTGGTGTCGACTACTCAACCGCTAGGCGCGGCCTTAAGTTGCAGCGTGGAGAAGCCTATTTTATGGTAGCCAAAGATGGCCAGCGGCCGTTTGTGGTTGAATTTGATGAAGTTACTGTCACCGCCGTAGGAACAGCATTCAATATTCACCGCGAACAAGAGCAAGCACTGATTACCGTAACCGAAGGTGAAGTAAAAGTCGTTGATAAACATACCCAATCGGATGCAGCAGCGGCGACCGAGCGCGTGCGCGCCAAACAGCAAGTCGTCGTGCGCAAGAAACAAGGTCTCAGCGCCGTTACCAACACCGATGTGCAGCAAGCCACAGCCTGGCAGCGCCAGCAGTTGGTGTTTAATGGTACCCGTCTCAGCGACGTCGTCGTCGAGTTAAACCGCTATTCTGCGCAACAAATTAAAATCGCCGATCCATTGCTAAACAGCTTGCAAGTCTCTGGCGTATTCAGGCTCGATGATCCGCAGGCGACATTGCAAGGATTAGAAGCCAGTCTCGTGCTTGAACATGCCGAGCAAGATGGTCTGATTTTGTTGTATAAGAAATCCCTATAGGTTATAAAGTTGTTTGCGAAGTGGCTTCATGCTGCGCGCTGACTGCTTATTACACCGCGTTAACCTCTGAATAGGGTCTCAAAGTGGTGCACGGTTAAGCATAGCCGTAGCGCGTCGCTTGATTAACCGAAAACACTTTATGATTCAATACCTTGGCGTTTCTCGGGTGGTCGGCCTATGCATGGTCCTGATGCTGGCAGGAGCGTCGTCGTCGCGTGCGGCTGTCGAGCGCGTCCAGGAACAACCGAAAGTGTATGTCGATACCGGCAGCGGTACGCTTGCCGATGCCTTGATTACCGTCGCCCACCAAGCCGATTTATCGATTATTTTCGGTACCCAGGAAGCCTTTGAAACGCCGGTCGCGTCAGTGCGGGGTTATTACCCCATTGCAGAGGTTCTGCAGCAATTATTGGCTGAGTCTGAATTGGAGCCGGTGTTTGTCAGCGCAGGAGTTATCGCCATTCGTCCTATCGAATGTGCAAACGACCCGAACTGCGAGGATATTGTAGAAGCCATCGACCAGGGCGCGCTAGAGGGTTATCCACGGCTGGAAGAAATGACCATCATTGGTCGCACTATTACCGGGTCACGCATTCGCCGCAATGACTACGACGGCTCGGCGCCGGTCGATATTATTTCTGCCGCGGACCTCGAACTTGCCGGCGCGCAGTCGATAGGTGATTTTCTAAAGTTTCTACCATCGGTGGTGGGTAACTCGACCAGCACATCAATCAGCAATGGTGGCGATGGGAGTGCCAGCGTGACACTGCGAGGATTGCCGGCGAGCAACACCCTAGTACTGATTAACGGTCGTCGGGTCGCCAACAACGGTCTTGCGGGTGAGTCGGTCGACCTTAACGCCATTGCGCCGTCGGCGATCGCAAAAATAGAAGTATTAAAAAGCGGTGCGTCGGCAGTATACGGCTCGGATGCGATTGCCGGCGTCATCAATATAATTCTCAAAAAAGACTTCGATGGCTTGCAGGTCGACACTTACTACGGGAGCAGCGTCGAAGGCGATTTAGGTACGCGCAACAGCAGTTTCACTTTTGGGCACACCTTTGAACGCGGCGACCTCATTGTCAGCGGTACGCATTACGATCAGGACGCCTTGTTCAGCCGTGATCGCAGTGTGTCGTCCTCAGCGGACACACGCCGATTCGGCGGAGCCGACCGCCGTTCTTCCGCGACACCCAACGCGCGTATCAACTTGCCAACAGGTGTCGTTGTTCCCGAAGTTTCTGTCGACGGGCCCTTGTCATCGCCGTTGTCGGCAGAGGATTTCCGCCTTGCCACCGATGATGACCTCTTCAACTTTCGAGAATTTACGACTGCCACCGTACCCTCTGAACGTAGCAGTCTGTACGCGCATCTGCAGTTTGACGTCACCGATCAAACCAGTACCTATCTCGACTACGACTACATCACAACGGAAGCCGAGTCACGGCTTGCGCCAACCCCTGTGTTCACCGCGTTCGAGACTATCGACTTACCGGTTGCTGCAAGCAATATCTATAACCCCTTTGGCATCGAGTTAATTGATGTGCGCAAACGCGTGTTGGAACTAGGCGCGCGCGCCCAAGAAAACGAATCCAAAGTGCGACGCCTGGCCTGGGGTTTGGAAAGCCAGCATGACAACTACGCTTGGGACGTAGGTTTCCACTGGAGCAAAACCGATGCTACGGAGACGTTGCATAATCTTATCGACGCATCACGCTTACAGCGCGCGCTCGGAGACGCCGCTCAATGTCTCGGAATAGCCGTCGACGGCTGCGAACCATTTAACCTTTTTGGACCCCCAGGGGTTATTACTCCGTCTCAACTCGACTATGTTGCGCACGACGCCAAGGTGAGAGGGTATAGCAAACTGTATGGAATCACGCTGAATTCCTCTGCCACTTTGGCAACCTTGCCGGCCGGCCCGTTGGAAATTGCCATGGGCTATGAATACCGCAAAGAAAGCACGGCCAAAAAGCCGGTAACGCCAGACATTTTGACTTTAGGCGGGGCTAATTTCGATGCTACTTCTGGCGGGCGGCGCGTGCATGAAATGTATTTTGAAACGCTAGTGCCACTGCTACGCAAACAGCCCGGTGTACACAGCCTGGAACTCGATTTAGCCGCGCGGTATTCGCATTACAACGACTTTGGCGATACCAGCAACCCTCGCATTGCTGTTAAATACCGTCCGATTGCGCCGCTGTTGTTGCGCGCCAGCTATGCCGAAGGTTTTCGTGCACCTTCGTTGCTGGAGCTAAATCAAATTAGCAGCCAGAGTCAGGATATGTTGCAAGACCCCTGTGCGGATAGCGCCAACGTCGGTGTTCTTATGGGATGTGTCTCACAGTCGGACAACACCCGCGTGCAGTTTTTGACTTTGAACGGTGGTAACCAGGATCTGTTACCGGAAGACTCGGAATATAGTTCTTATGGCTTTGTCTGGTCTTCCTCGCGATGGCAAGGTTTCACTGCCTCACTCGACTACTACAATATCTCACAACGCAACGTGGTTAACGCCGACGCACAGTTTATTCTCGATCAAAATGCTGCCACGGGCGCTTTCAGTGATCGCGTCGAGCGCGATGCTGCTGGCGAATTACAAAAGATTACGGCAACCAATATCAATATTGGCGAGCGCAAGGTCAGTGGTTGGGATATCGCCATGAATTATAATTTTCCACGTACACGATATGGCCGCTATTTTCTGTCGTTCAATGCCGCAAATATCCACCAATATCAAGAGCAGCCGTTTCCCGATGCCCAGCGCAGAAATCTCGAGGGCCAGTTTGTCGACGAGGCATCCGAAGGTCGTGGCGCCTTGCCGAAATGGAAATATAATCTCGGCATGTACTGGAAGCATAAGCAATGGCAGGCTAACTACACCTTGCATTACATAAGCGCGCTGGACGAAGAAATTCCGGGATTGGCTGACAGGCGTACTATCGACAGATCGAAGACGCACGACGTGCAATTAAGTTACTTGTTTCTGATTGCGAACGGATTGCGCGTGACGTTTGGCATAGACAATTTGTTCGATGAGAATCCGCCATTTGCCGCGTCGGCGTTTAACGATAACATCGATTCGCGCACACACGAACTGACCGGACGGTTTTGGTATGCCAGACTAGCGCAGCGTTTTTAAGGCAGTCATTTTCATGGCTCAATAGCCAGCGGCCTGACCGTCTTTGCGCGCTTCCGACGCACCGATATAAACGCTTTGTTTAGCGTCACGACGGATCGCCTGATAACCGCCAAAGCCTCCATCACCGTCTTCAACGTTATGCCCGCGCTTTTTCAGATCGGCGCGTGTGGCCGCGTCAATACCTGATTCAACATACACTGTGCCACCATCGCGCATTTGTTCGCCGGTAGGTTGCGAAGAGCCGTCGTGGCGCACGCGTGCGGCGTCACCTGCTTCCTGCATATTCATGCCAAAGTCGACCAGGTTGACAATAATCTGTGCATGACCCTGCGGCTGCATACCGCCGCCCATCAGCCCAAAGCTGATCAGGGGTTTGCCGTCTTGCATAACAAAGGCTGGAATAATTGTATGGAACGGTCGTTTAC
>JBPCXM010000468.1:0-6697 GCA_051008535.1 Pseudomonadales bacterium
GCCCTACGTCGAGAGGAAACACCAAAAGTAGGCGCTTTAGGCGACGCGCAATGGGCCGCTTTTAGGCTGACCCGCGGGGCGCTAAGCAGGCCGCCCTCTGCGGCGTTGCGCTGGTTTGACGTAGGACCCACTATGCCTGCACCAGCGCGTCTAGCAGAGAACAGCCTGCTTAACGCTGAATCCATCAATATTACCTTGTCGGAGTACTAAGCCCGCTGCAATATCAGTTCTAGCACGACCTTACTGCCAAAGTAACCCAACATCAGCAGCGCAAAGCCGATCAAAGTCCAGCGCACCGCGGTCTTGCCACGCCAGCCAAAATAGGTGCGGCCCCACAGCAGCATGGCGAAGATGACCCAGGCGCAGATCGAAAACGTCGTTTTGTGCACCAAATGTTGGGCAAAAATATCCTGCAGGAAGACAACACCGGACAAAATTGATAGGCCAAGCAGGATGAAACCCATCCATATCAACTCGAATAGCATTTGCTCCATGGTTTGCAGCGGCGGTAGGGCGTCAATGAGACCGCGTGTGTGCTTGTGTTTGAGCTCACGTACCTGCAGACCGAGCAGTAGCGCCTGCAATGCCGCTAGCGTTAGCACACTGTAGGCCAGCATCGACAGCAAGATATGCGCGACAATGCCGCCATCAAGATCATTGCGCGGCGTGTAGACGCTCTCAAACAATACAGACACCGCAACCGATAAGGCCGCCATGGGGAACAGCAAAAGCAGTAAGCGGTCGATGGGCTTGTGGCGCAGGTAAGTCACCAGAGCAAGGCAACAAATAAACCAGAAGATTAGCGATGAGACCGGGAAAAATCCGAGGTCAAGCCCTTGTGCAGTTGCTATATTTAGATAAGTGCTGATCGTATGTGCAACAACGCCGCAGGCAATGAGCCCGCCGACAAGCTGCCGTGGAGTGGCAATGGCGGGTGTTTTGCGCGCGTAGCTGAGCAAGGTGACTGCCGTTGCGAGATAGGCGGCAATCGCGACAACGCTGGCGGTAATAAGCATCGCGCAATTATACGGGCAGCTGCTGCTTCGGTATACTGAGAGATTGATAAGCCCCAAGAGAAGTCGTGATTATGTTTGAGAACTTAACTGATCGTCTGTCACAGTCGCTGAAAAAGATTTCCGGCCAGGCACGCTTATCCGAAGACAACATCAGCGATACGCTGCGTGAAGTGCGGCTGGCGCTGCTTGAGGCCGACGTTGCCTTGCCGGCGGTGAAAACCTTTGTCGAGGCCGTAAAACAGCGCGCGCTTGGGCAGGAAGTTGCCAGTAGCCTGAGCCCCGGGCAAGCCTTTCTGAAAATAGTGCAGGCCGAACTTGAGCAGGTTATGGGAGGCGTCAATCCTGGTTTGGAACTGGCCGTACAACCACCTGCGGTTATTTTGGTTGCCGGGCTGCAAGGCGCTGGTAAAACGACATCGACCGCCAAACTGGCGCGCTGGTTGCAGCTAGAGCAAAAAAAATCGGTGTTGCTGGTTAGCGCCGACGTTTATCGTCCCGCCGCTATTAAACAGTTGGAAACACTGGCGGGCGAAGTCGGCGCTAATTTCTTCCCCAGCCAGGCCGAGCAGCAGCCAGTCGCCATCGCCAAGGCGGCTATAGAGCATGCGAAGCTTAAATTCATAGACGTAGTGATTGTCGACACAGCCGGTCGCCTGCATGTTGACAGCGCCATGATGGAGGAAATCAAGGCCGTTCACAGCGCGATAAACCCCGCGGAGACATTATTTGTTGTCGATGCCATGACGGGCCAGGACGCGGCCAATACAGCCAAAGCATTTGACGAGGCACTGCCGCTAACCGGTGTGGTTCTGACCAAGGCCGACGCCGATACGCGCGGCGGTGCGGCTCTATCGGTGCGCAGCATTACCGGCAAACCGATCAAGTTTATGGGTGTCGGCGAGAAAGTGGCGGCACTCGAACCGTTCCATCCAGAACGCATTGCGTCACGCATTCTTGGCATGGGCGACGTAATGTCGCTGATCGAAGACGCCGAACGCAAAATCGACAAGAAAAAAGCCGACAAGCTGGCGAAAAAAATTCAGAAAGGCAAGCGCTTCGATCTGGAGGATTTTCGCGATCAGTTGCAGCAAATGACGAATATGGGCGGCATCAGCAGCATGCTCGATAAACTGCCCGGCATGAGCGGCTTGAGCCAGGCCGCGCAAACGCAGATAGACAACAATATGTTCAGCCAGATGGAGGCCATTATCAATTCAATGACACCGGCTGAGCGGCGTCGCCCGGAAGTGCTCAACGGCTCGCGCAAACGGCGCATCACGCAAGGCTCTGGCACGCAAATTCAGGATCTTAACCGCTTGCTCAAGCAACACAAGCAGATGCAGAAAATGATGAAAAAAATGGGTAGCAAGAGCGGCATGACCAATATGATGCGCGGTATGGGCGGCATGTTGCCTCCTGGTGGCGGATTGCCCGGCCGATAAGCACACAATTTGATCAATCGTGTGCGTCAACCCCGCATAAACCGGTTTTAAAGCCAGGCCAATTGCCGTACAATGCTGCGCCTTTATAGCTGCGGTTCGCTCAAAGCTTAAACTCAAGAGCCGCCCCCTTAGACACAACACAAGCAGAGTGGCAACATGGTGACAATACGTCTGTCCAGAGGCGGCGCAAAAAAGCGCCCTTTTTATCACATTACTGTGGCCGATAGCCGCCGTGCGCGCGACAGTCGTTTCATCGAACGGGTAGGCTTTTTCAACCCGGTTGCCCGCGGTAACGAAGAACGCCTGCGCATCGACCAGGAGCGCATAAATTATTGGGTTGGCCAAGGCGCGCAACTGTCAACGCGCGTCGCTCGTCTGGTTAAAGATGCCGGGCAACAGCCTGCAAAAGATTCCGACCAGCAGGAGCAGGCTGCCTAAGCCGGTTCTCCTCGCTTATTAGTCCGGGAGTGCCGGGCCAATTGCCCAACCGATAAAAGTGGAAAAGCTGGTAATGGGGCGCATCGATGGAGCGTTTGGTGTGCAGGGCTGGTTACGAGTGCAATCTTTTACCGAACCACCACAGAATCTGAGTGAATACCGTCACTGGTACATCGAAACCGAAAACGGTTGGCGGGCGCTTGAGACCGACCAACGTAAGTGGCAGGGAGGTCGCCTCATCGTGCATGTCAAAGGCTGCGACGATCGTGATCAAGCACAGGTGTTGGCACGACATAATATTGGCATAGCCAGTGACGAACTACCAAGCTTGACCGCTGATGAGTTTTATTGGCATCAGTTGCAAGGCCTGCGGGTAATGAGCAGCGGAGATGTGTTGCTCGGGCAAGTAGACAGACTGCTTGAGACGGGCGCCAACGATGTATTGGTAGTGACAAGTTGCGACGGTAGTATTGACGACCAGGAGCGCTTGATACCGTATTTGCCAGAGCAGGTAATTAAATCGGTGAATCTGGACGCAGGAGAAATACGGGTCGACTGGGATCCGACTTTTTAACAGGATGCATATCTCGGTTGTCACACTTTTTCCCGAGATGTTTGCCGCGGTAACCGACTACGGCATTAGCGGACGAGCACTGCGGCAAGGCTTGCTGATATTGAATTTAGTCGATCTACGGTCGTTTACCGAAGATCGGCATCGCACTGTTGACGACAAGCCTTACGGCGGTGGGCCAGGTATGGTTCTTAAGCCGGAGCCTTTGCATCGAGCGCTACGACAAGCGCGAAGCGACGGTGGCCAGGACGCCAAGGTTATCTGTTTGTCGCCGCAAGGCAAGCCGTTGAACCAGCAGGCGATGGTTGATTTTAGCGCCGGTGGACCACTTGTATTACTGGCGGGTCGGTACGAAGGTATCGACGAGCGAATTATTGAACAGGAAGTTGACGAGCAGTGGTCGCTAGGCGACTATGTCTTGTCAGGCGGCGAACTCGCCGCGATGGTAATGATAGATGCGATCACGCGTTTATTACCAGGTGCATTGGGCGACGCGGAATCCGCGGAGCAGGATTCCTTTATGCAGGGCCTGCTCGACCACCCGCATTATACGCGGCCAGAGCAGTTCGAAGGGCAGGCGGTGCCGGCGGTGCTAGTGAGCGGCAATCATGCAGACATTCAGCGCTGGCGGCAAAAGCAATCGCTGGGGCTGACATGGGAAAGACGACCCGATTTACTAGATGCATTGCAGCTCGACCCGGAACAAGAACAATTGCTTGCTGAATATCAGCGTGAAAAGCACAAATGACAGAAACACAAAGTAGTTTAACCTCATCAGAATATGACCAGGAGCCCACGATGAACAGCAACAAAATTATTGCCGAGCTGGAAGCCGAGCAAACAGGCAAGCAAGTACCGGATTTTGCACCGGGCGATAACATTGTTGTGCAAGTGCGCGTCAAAGAGGGTACCCGCGAACGCCTGCAGGCTTTTGAAGGGGTGGTTATCGGGCGTCGCAATCGTGGTCTCAACTCGGCGTTCACCGTACGCAAGATTTCGCATGGCATTGGCGTAGAGCGTACCTTCCAAACTTACAGCCCATTGCTGGAAAGCATTACGGTAAAACGCCGCGGCGACGTGCGCCAGGCCAAACTTTATTACCTGCGTGGCTTAAGCGGTAAAGCGGCCCGCATTAAAGAGAAGTTGGCGAAGTAGTCTAAAAGGGCGGCCTTTGCCGCCCTTTTTTGTGTCGGCAATCAGGCGGGTAGTTTTTCAGTCACGTTGGCAATAGCACCTGGATCGATTACCAATGCATGCGACGATTGACCGATACCTTGACGCGCTGTGGGTTGAAAAGGGCCTCAGTCTCAATACCATGCAGGCCTATCGGCGTGATCTGCTAACTTTCGGCAAATGGTTAGCGCTGAGTAACAGCGATTTACTCGAAGCCAAACAACAAGACATCATGGATTTTTTTGCACACTGCGCGCAGCATCAGCAGTCGGCTCGCTCGTCAGCACGCCAGCTCTCGTGTTTGCGTGGCTTCTATCGCTACCAGCTGCGAATGGGCCAGATTGATACTGATCCAACGCTTAGTATCGATAGTCCACGCCTGCCACGACCGCTGCCTAAATCGTTAACCGAAACCGACGTCGAGGCTTTGCTGCAAGCGCCTCGTCACGAAGAAAACGCAGTAGAACTGCGCGATAAAGCGATGCTTGAATTGCTCTATGCATGCGGCTTGCGCGTGAGTGAGCTGGTCGAATTACAGACAACGCAGGTCAGTTTAGCGCAAGGTGTGGTGCGCGTGATGGGTAAGGGCAGTAAAGAGCGTCTGGTGCCAATGCACGCCGAAGCGCAGCGTTGGCTGGAACAATTTTTGAGCGGTGGGCGTGCTAAATTACTTAATGGAAAGTTATGCGACGCGGTGTTCCCGAGCCAGCGTGGTCGGGCGATGACCCGGCAAACGTTTTGGCATCGCATCAAACTGTATGCTTTCCGGGCCGGTATTACCGCGGACTTGTCACCGCATACCATGCGCCACGCGTTCGCAACGCACTTGCTCAATCACGGTGCCGACTTACGCGTTGTGCAACTTTTGCTCGGCCATAGTGATTTGTCGACCACGCAAATATACACGCATATTGCCAGCCAACGGCTGCAAGATCTACATGCGACGCATCATCCACGTGGTTAGATTGTGCGGTATGAACCAATCGGTAGTAAATGCGACTAATTGTGACTACAGTAGTATTAATGTGACGAATATAGAGGGTGTTATGCAAAATATAAAACGCGGTTTGAGTTTCCTGTGCCTGATGCTGATGATTTCGACCGCAAGTGCGGAGCAGTCGGCCGCGCAGGCCATCAAGAAAAGCATTACCGGTGCACGGCCGGATTTGGTGGTTAGTAGTGTAAAAGAGAGCCGCATGTCGGGTATTTACGAAGTGAAAATTCTCAATGGTCCGACGCTATATTCCAGTGCCGATGGCAATTATTTTATCGCCGGTGATTTGTTTGCGGTGCGCGCCGAGGGGATTGTTAATCTGGCTGAAGAACAGCGGGAAAAAGACCGTTTGGTTGAGCTTGCCAAGATTAAGTCAAGCGATATGGTCATCTTCAAGCCGGAAAAAACCAAAGCCGTGGTCACGGTATTTACCGATATTGATTGCGGTTATTGTCAGAAGCTGCATCAGGAAGTGCCCGAGCTGAATCGCCTGGGTATTGAAGTGAGATATCTGGCTTTCCCGCGGGCCGGCGTGGGTTCGCCAGCTTATGACAAATTAGTCACCGCCTGGTGTGCCAAAGATAACAGCGTGTTAACGCAGCTGAAAAACCGTCAACAGGTTGCGATGCAAACTTGTGAAGGTAACGCGGTTGCCGCGCAGTATGAGTTGGGGCAGCAACTGGGCGTTAACGGCACTCCGGCGTTGATTACTGGTGATGGTAAAATGCTGCCGGGTTATGTGCCAGCGGCGGAGTTGGCGAAAGCGTTGGGTGTTACGCCTGGCTGAGTCACTGCCCCTGCCCGACACACCTTAGAATAATCCGCGCCGAACAGATCGCCTACTGTTTTTGCGCTCCAGGGCTCGGTCGCTGCCGGCATCGTGCCTCCGCGACACATGCACATCCATGTGCACAGTCCCTGAGCCCATCCCGCGTCCGTCCCTGGCGCTAGTCGCTTCAAAACAGTAGGCGATCTGTTCGTCGCTCACCCTGGAATATTCTGGAAGCTTAGGATTACTCGGTTGTACGGCGCGCGAGAGGATGGGGTTATTTTTGCAGTGACT
>JBPCXM010000469.1:0-2599 GCA_051008535.1 Pseudomonadales bacterium
AAAGGAGCTTCGTCAAAGCTGAATTTTGACCCGCTTTCCGCCACATCAAAGTGCATGACTTTCTTGTATGCTTTGTGGTGCGATTGGCTAACGTCCTGATCGGCGTAGGCGGTCGCCATCAACAACGCGAGGGTGCTAAATACCAGTTTGCTTAAATAACGTGCTTTCATAGATCGGTCTCCTGAATGAGTTTGTCCGAGTCGATACCGGCATCATCCGGTGTCGATCTCTTTGATTCGGCAGATGAGCTGTTGAATCGGTAGCCAATATAGCCATGCAGCGTTGACGCAAGCGTTGTAACAAGCGTGGTATTTCCACGTAAAAGCGTGGAAAATACCTGCAACAGCGGCTTTTTCGGACAACACAACCGCTATGCTAACGATCCAAACCTTAGGCGAACTCACTGTGCAATGCGGTGGTGAAGTCCTGCCCTTGCCGGCTTCGAGGAAAACACGCGCCTTGCTAGCGTATCTGCTAATGACGATGCGGCCGCATCGGCGTGATCGCCTGTGCGAGTTGTTTTGGGAGGTGCCGGACGACCCACGCGGTGCGCTACGCTGGTCGTTGAGCAAACTGCGTCCAGTGGTCAATGACACGGCGAGTGAACGCTTGGTTGCGGATAGGGAGCGGGTTAGGTTTAAGGAGGTAAACGTAGAGATCGACATCCGGACAATTGCAGCGCGACTCAAAGAACCTGATTTAGCCGTCGATGAAATGCAGGACATAGCCGCGCGTTTGCAAGATCCACTTCTCGACGGTATCGACCTGCCCAACCAGGAATTCTTTCAGCGCTGGCTTATCGCGGAACGACAGGAAGTGCTCATGCTTAGCGCCAAAGTCGCGCGGCGACTTACTTTGTATGCCCATTTACCGCCCGGTCAAACTTTGCAGTGGAGCAAGGCCTGGCTGGCCGCCGACCCATTTAGCCCACAAGCGGGCACTCAACTGCTAGCCCAACTCCGACGCCTGGGACAAGATGAGGAGGCTGCGGCACTGGATAAGGAGTTGAACCTGCGCTTTCGCAATGCCGGAATAGAATGGCCGTTACAGATCAGCAGAGATCGCAGCCATGATCAGCCAGAGCCTAATAAACCAATTGATGCCCGGCAGTTGCTCGCGCACCAGAAAATTCAGTTCTGCACGGCCGCCGATGGGGTGCGCATCGCTTATGGCAGCGTCGGCGAGGGGCCGCCGCTGGTAAAAGCTGCAAACTGGCTCAGTCATCTCGAACTCGACTGGGATGCGCCGATCTGGAGTCCGTTGTTCCGTGAGCTCGCTCGCGACCATCTGTTCGTGCGTTATGACGAGCGTGGTAACGGCCTGTCGGACTGGGACGTTAGTGAAATCTCTTTCGACGTATTTGTGACCGATCTTGAAACGGTGGTCGATGCGCTTGGGATTGAGCGATTTCCCCTGTTGGGTATCTCTCAAGGGGCATCGGTATCAATCGAATATGCCGTGCGGCATCCTGAGCGTGTGTCGCATCTTATCCTGTTTGGCGCCTATGCCGCCGGTTGGCGAATCAATGCGACAACAGAGGTGATCAAAGAGCGTGAAGCCGTCATGACACTCACGGAAACTGGGTGGGGGCAGGACAACCCGGCTTATCGGCAGATTTTCTCATCGACATTTATGCCGAGTGCGACTGCCGAGGATCTCAACTGGTTCAACGAGTTTCAACGGCGTACGACTTCACCTGAGAATGCCGTGCGCTTCTTGTCGGCTTTTGGTGATATCGACGTTCGCCAACAGCTTAGCAAGTTGCGCGTACCTACCTTGGTTATTCATTCACTTGGTGATCGACGTATTCCGGTCAAATCGGGCCGCGATATTGCCGCCTCTATTCCCGATGCCGAGTTTGTGAGCCTCGACAGCGACAGTCACCTGCTACTGGGTCGCGAGCCTGCTTCGCAGGTCTTTGTCGATGCCGTCAGGCGATTTATTAAATGAGATCACTTAGACCAATCAAGAGAGTGTATTAATGTTAGAACTTCGCCCAAATTGCGAATGCTGCGATAAAGATTTGCCAGCTGACTCGACAGAAGCTTGCATATGTACGTACGAATGCACATTCTGTTCCAGTTGTGTAGAGGATGTGCTAAAAAATGTGTGCCCAAACTGTGGTGGAGGGTTTGTCGGCCGGCCGATACGGCCTTCAATAACCCGAAGGCCTGGTGTAAGCCTGGAGCATCAACCTGCTTCCACCAATAGAGTTTATACAAAATATAGCCAGCAAGAACTAGAAGAGTTTGCGGAAAGCGTAAAGGATATCGCTCCGCAGCATCGCTAGCTCAGCGTATTCCTTTTATGAATTATGTGCGGCAGGTCGTTCTATTAGCCTTTAAGTTGAGGGAATGCTGCCATGGTTAGACCAATGAAAACATCAGATTTACCGGAAGTTTTCTCGGTTCGCACTGCTACGATTGAGAACGCCATAAGTCTAGAAAAATTGCATGAATACGGCATCACGGAAGAATCCCTTACTCGGTCAATGAGCTCACATGTAAAAGGTTGGGTGTATGAAGAGTTGGGCAAGATTATTGGATTTGTGATGGGCGATAAATCCAATGGCGAGGTACAGGTTCTCGCGGTGCTGCCT
>JBPCXM010000470.1:0-14728 GCA_051008535.1 Pseudomonadales bacterium
AATTGTTTTCGAACAAAGTTTGCGGTTCACTAGAAAACTAGCGAGACGCGCCGCTAAGCAGTTGAGTGGGGGCTCTCACTGCTAGCCCTGAAGCAACGCAAGGAGATGCGATATGTTATTTGCAGGATTGAGGATATCAAGCGCTGTGACCGCGTGCACGGCATTGTTGGTAACAGCGCTCGCAGCAGCGGTTAGCGCAGATGATTTGGACGGTTATGTTATGGCCGTTCACAATCATGCACCAGGACACAAGCAAATCGAAGCAGGTGACTATGATAAGGCTATTGCAGTTTCATTAAATGCGCGCCGCGCGCCGCCATGGAAGGTCTCCGCGGAGACCAATTTATGCGTTAGCTATACCGTTCTAAAACAGTACGATCGGGCACAGCGCGCTTGCACTAAGGCGATTCATGCCGCTCGTTCGGATCGGCGTCTTTATCTAAGTTTGCGCCGTGATTCTGGCACTGTTCTGGCACAGCTGTACTGCAACCGTGGCGTCTTGAAAGCGATCTCGGAAGATCTGGAGGGTGCCGCTAAGGACTTCAGCAAGGCCAGGCACTACAACGCCGACTCTGAACAATACGCGGTAAATTATGCGCGACTGCAAAAATCGCTCAGGGTTGCACAGCTGGATCAAAAATAAACCGAGCAAAGTATTGATCAGACGGCAAAGTACAGCGGCGGGTGAAGCAGATTTTTTTCTCAGCTATCGCTTAACAGCCAGGCTATCACCTGCGACTGCAAGCGCTGATATTCCGCATCGCTAGGCGAAGGGTGTTGCCATGCGGGATGTTGGCGCAGAATATTTACAACCTTAGACCATTGATTCGGCAACGCGTGTTTTTTGTCATTGGCAAGTTGTAGCTTGTTCTGCGCCGCGTGCCCGCGTTGCGTCAACGTGTGCAGCAATTCACGTTGCCTCATGTACAGCACGCTGATGGTATTGTTATCCACGCATAGCCATTTATGCCCTCGCCATGATGCTTTTAACTCTTGCCCGTAGCGCCGTGCCGTGGCCCACCCAGCGCCTAGCGCGGCGCCTATCATGGCGCCTGTACCGAGACTCAAACCACCAACCATCAGGTCAACGCCTGCTCCGGCGGCCGCGCCCTTTAGTGCGGTGGCACCCGCGTTAAGCCCGAATTCCTTTAACGCGTTGGGGGAGAAGATATCCAATTCCCATTCGCCATCGCGCACCGGTAATTGCTGTAGGTCGACATCTAGCTGCGTAAAGGCGAAAATCTTCAGTAAATCACGTAATGCTCTTTGCTCCGCTTTACGAACGAATACTTGCATGGTGTCGACTTCGGCGCTGGAGATAGTCTCCTTGTCTTCGACTTCCTCTCTGAAGCAGGTGACCTCGGCGAGCAACTGGAATACACGTTGCGCCGCGGCGTGGCCCAGGTTATTCCAAACCTCTTGCCGATAGTCGATGAGCGCCTGCAACTCATCGTAGTGTGGTTCGAGTAAGCTTTGCAGCTTTTGATAGAGACGCCTCTCGGCCTCAAACTCGAAGGCTACCGTGTCGAATTCCAAGGCCGCGTGCAAATTGAACTGCGCCATTTGTTCGCGCCAACGCACCAGCGCAGCGTCGTGGTCGGCGATGAAATTAAATACTGGAATAATCGGTTTGTTGGCTTTGCTTAAGATCTCAATTTCGTCGCGGTACTTGCCCAACAGCGGTTCACGCACGTCGATAATATACAGCAGTACATCGCAGTTTAGCGCTTGGCGCAACACCTTGGTTTCCTGGTCGAAGTCAGGAAAATCATCTGTCAGGGTAATAAATTTACGTAGTAATTCTACCGATGATTTGGCTTCGGCCGTTTCTTCAAGCTCTTCTAACGCTTGCAACAACGCACTGGAATCTTCGAAACCGGGAGTATCGAATAGCGATAGCGCTTCTTCGTCACCAGCGAAAATCGTTGTTTTCTCTACGTACCGCGTCGTGCCGGCTGCATCTTCAATTTCACCGAAGCGATCGTCGCGTAGCAAGGTACGAATCAACGACGTTTTACCGGTGTTGGTATGGCCTACCACCGCGACTTTGATAACTTTGTAGCTGCTACCGTTCGCTGCGTTTCCCATCTTTCTACGCCGCACTCATGCTGATAACGTGATCAGCCGGAACCTCGCAAGCTTCGGCCAGTCGATACCAAGCCCCCAGCCGCGTATTTGAGATTGTGTTGTGTTCATCGTGTATAAGCACCAACCAGGGCTGCGTGCCAGATGACAGCAAGCTGCCGATTGTGCGTTGCACGCCACGATCAGGAGGTCGAGCAGCCGTTACCGCCACCGCTATCGCTGGGCCCGCGCCCTTCTCCAACTGCTGCATAACGCGCGCCAATGATTCACGATCACTCACTTGACCCAAGTCATTACCCGCTCCCACAGACGAAAGTGGCCAGCTGATGTTGTCGCTTAGTTCGACCGCTACCCACTGCGCCGCGGCTGGAACCCGGTCTGGCTTGATATTCATGCCCGGTGTATCCGCAAGAGCCAGAGGGGCCGAGTCGGCATCGACGATTTCGCCATGACCTGCCAATGGCAGCAGTTGCTGGCGCAGACTAATGTAGTAAGGCAGGTAGTAATCGAGCGCGAAACGGCGCTGGGCAGCGGCGCGCATCAATATAGCCCAGCCCCAAAAAAACAGTCGTGGCGCAATGCCAAACAGCAGCAGCGCACCCAACAAAAACTGCGCCCAACTGCTACGATGTGCAGCCGTCAATGGCTGTTCAGCACCAATTCGAGTGTGCTGCACCTGTTCTGCTGAGGGCGTGGCCAAACCCAAAGTTTGCAGTGGAGCACTTAGTAGCTCCGTTAGCTTCACAAAAGCAGTGTCAGACAACAACGTTGTGCCCCACACAAAATCATACTGGCGAGCCAGAAGCACTAATACCAAAACAGCTAAGCCAGCCAGCAAATAGACCAGCCATAGCTGATGCGTTACTTTGCTGATCTGCCATTTGCCAACCACGCCACCAAAGTGACACGCCAGCCATGCGCGATCCGCCTCGGTGGTAGTTTTGCTTTTATCTTTTAGCTGACTGGGCAGCCAGCTCGTGAGTTTCGCTAAAACACCCGAAACCAGGCCATCCATATTGAAGCTGATGCCCACCAGCCACAACAGCATGGATAACAGATTAAAGCCAAGCAAAACCAGCAGCAGCCAGTAGATATTGATTGTATGACCACCGGTAACTGCGTAGATGGTCGCCAGAGATCCGAGTATAGCCGCCACTAGCAAAGCGGCGCTATTGACAATGCGCGATAGCCTTGGAGCTCGGCCTAGTGTAGGCTCGAGTTCATTGCGCTCAATTAACCGCCGTGCCCGTTGCCACAAACGCTCGTCAAAGTCACTATGCGTCACAATATCCGTGGAAAAGTCATCCGCGTTACTGTCAAGTGTAGCTTGCTCCTCGATATAGCGAAGTTGTTCGATGAGCACGAGCTTGTCAAAACCGGAAATTGTCACAGCTTGGTTGGGGACCGCTTCAAGAGTGTCGGCCTATTTTATCCGCCCTTCGCCTACATTCAACTAAAATTTGTCGTTTAAATCTCATGCCGGACAGCCGGCTCGGCTAAGGATAAATGTTAGATCAGAGAGGCTTCCGTTGAGAGGTAACTTAAAGGAATTTTAGCGACTCTAACGCGAATCGGTGTTCTGTAGTGAGCCCGTGAAAAGAGCGCGTAACACTTGCTACCGCTCTTCATTGAGTTTGCTCGGTTTCACAAACTGTCGGTCCATGGCTTCCAGCGTGTCGCTACCGAGGCGTTGGTCTACCGTCAGCGGAATTGATGCGGTAATGGGTTTGCTCAATGCCGGTATGCCGTATTTCACAAATGCAAAACCTCCGACAAGTACAACCAGAATGGCAACAAGCACCACACTCATATTCCTTCCAGTCGATCAGCCATGCCCCGTTTTGACAGACTGCCACTGCAGGCAAAGTGCATCGATATGGTCATTCTCAAGTGTTTCGAAGCGCTGACCTGATGGGAAAGTGAGGTAGCGCGCCGAAAAGCTAGAGCATTCAACCGACAATCTCATATACAATGCTCGGTGATTACATTGTAAGATACCGATAGTCGAACCCGCTTAAACTAATTCATAAGCAAAACTTTTATGCGCGAACCGGCCGAGAACACTAACATCCCACCTCTTTTCGTTGCCGTGCTACCGATGATTATTCTGGTGGTTTTGCTGTCGTTCAACGTCATGGTTTATCGCGACAACGCATTGAGCGGCTCCAACCAAATGATATTGTTGATAGCTGCCGCCGTTACGGTCGCGCTGGCAACAAGCTATGGCCATCGGTGGTTAACACTGTTAGAAGCGATGGTGAATGGCGTACGTGTCGCCACCCCTTCGATTCTCATTTTATTGATGGTCGGAGCGTTGGCAGGCACGTGGTTAGTCGGCGGCATCGTGCCGACGATTATTTACTACGGCATTAAGATGATCAATCCGACGGTATTTTTACCGGTGGCTTGCATCACCAGTGCACTGGTTGCGGTTGCCACCGGCAGCTCGTGGAGCACATCTGCTACGGTTGGTATTGCACTCATCGGCATAGGTAAGGCACTAGGGCTGGACCCGGCCATTGTCGCCGGCGCCATACTTTCCGGCGCCTACTTTGGCGACAAGATGTCGCCGCTGTCAGACACCACCAATCTCGCCGCTGCGGTGGGCGGCACCGACTTGTTTACCCACATACGTTACATGTCGTTAACCACTGGGCCCTCTTTTGTGATTGCATTAACTCTATTTGTATTCCTGGGTTTTGGCGGTGGCGCGACCAGCGCCGACGTGGACTATCAGGCGGTTCTCGCAGCATTGGATCAACGCTTCAACATCAACCCCCTGCTTATGATCGTTCCAATTGCAGTTGTGGTGCTTATTATTAAGAAAGTACCGGCTTTGCCGGCGATTGTCGCTGGCGTCATCATGGGCGCTGTGGCGGCGCTCATATTTCAATATGATATTGTGTTGCAGGTTGGCAGCGACTACGGCGCTACCGATTACCCTCTCTACGTCGGCATTATGCAAGCGTTAGTTGGCGACGTCTCCATACCGGCCGACAACCCCATGCTGGATGAATTGCTGACTTCCGGCGGCATGGCCGGAATGCTTAACACTATTTGGTTGATCATCGCCGCCATGCTATTTGGTGGTGCAATGGAGGGAAGCGGCTTTCTGCGTCAAATCACGGCCGCTATCATACAACGCGTGCATTCGGCAGGTGGGCTTATCGCCTCTACCGCAGCAACCTGCCTTTTTACCAATGCAACCGCATCGGATCAATATCTTTCTATCGTAGTCGCCGGGAAAATGTTCTCCGAAGCTTACGAGGAGCGCGGTCTCGCCAGCAAAAACCTCAGCCGCACCTTAGAAGATGCCGGCACGGTAACGTCTGTATTGATTCCATGGAATACCTGCGGCGCCTACCATGCCAGCGTTCTTGGGGTGGCCACACTTAGCTACGCGCCATTTGCATTTTTCTGTTTGATCAGCCCGCTAATGACGATTATGTACGCAACGCTTAACTTCAAAATCGCGCGGTTGGATGACGATATCGACGAGCAAGAAGTTGTTGCGGCTGTTTGACGCTTAAGTTTTCGATGAGCGAACCCTCCTGGCTTTCACTGGTCCCACCGCTATTAGCTATTTCCCTAACGCTGATCACGCGTCATGTTTACTTATCGTTACTCGGCGGCCTTTGGGTTGGTTACAGCATTCTCGCTGCATGGAACCCACTAACTGGTATCGCCGACAGCATCGATGGCGTGATCTCTGTGCTGGCAAACGCGAGCGATGCTAAGGTAGTGGTTTTCACATTGGTCATCGGCGCGCTGATTGCCACGCTGGAACGCAGTGGTGGGGTACAGGGTTTTATTAGCAGCGTTGAGCAAAAGGGTTGGATCACGCAGGCCCGGCAATCGCAGTGGTTGGCCTGGATTATCGGTATCGTTATTTTTATCGAATCTAACATTACTGTACTGGTGGCAGGTTCGATTTCACGGCCACTGTTCGATCGCTACAAAATATCAAGGGAAAAACTAGCTTATATTATTGATTCTACCTCTGCTCCGATATGCATTTTGATTCCACTAAATGCCTGGGGTGCTTTTAACCTGGGTTTGCTCAACGAGTTAGAAGGCATTACGCCATTGCAGACCTTTGTCGGTGCCCTGCCCTACAACTTGTATGCCTTTGCCGCCGTGATTCTCACGGCGTTCGTAATAGGCAAGGACTGGAACATCGGACCGATGCGTGCCGCCGAACAACGCGCACAAGATGGTCAGGTATTGTGGCCGGGTGCAACGCCGTTAATTGATTCTACGACTAGCGCATCAGATTCTGAGCCTGAACACAATACGCATAATGCCACACGGCCGGCACCGCGCGCGCGCAATATGTTAGTGCCAATCACAGCGATGTTAATTATGATGCCGTTAGGTTTGTATATCACCGGCGACGGCAATCTCGCGCAAGGTTCCGGTTCTACCAGTATTTTATGGGCAGTATTGTTTGCGGTCGCAATCGCCTGGGTACTGGTGTTGAGTCAAAAATTGATGAACGTCGACGCGCTGACTCGAACGTTTCTCAAGGGTGCGGGCAACCTGGTACCGCTAGCGCTTATTTTAATGCTGGCGCTAGCGCTGGGCGATCTTACCATTAAACTTGGCACTGCCGACTATGTTGCGTCTCTAATCGGCCCGGGGCTGTCTGCAGCGTTATTGCTACCTTTGGTCTTCGTTATCGCCGCCGGCACGGCTTTTTCCATCGGCTCGAGTTGGGGTACCTTCGGCATTTTGATTCCTATCGCAGTGCCTTTGGCCGTCACGCTAGGATTGCCGCCAGAGCCCTTCCTAGCGGCCGTATTATCCGGCGGTATTTTTGGTGACCACGCATCGCCTATTAGTGATACTACGATTGTCGCCTCCATGGCAGCCGCTACCGATCATGTAGACCACGTACGCACGCAATTGCCCTATGCGCTATGTGCTGGAGCAGTGTCTACTGCTGGGTTTATTCTTATTGGTTTATTTTTGTAGCAATTATGCGGCGTACACAAAGTTAGGTGGCAAAAACTTCGGCTAACACGGGCAGTACTTCCAGCTGGTCAACTGCGAGAATCATGGTTTTCACATAATCCGCATCACGTGCCGCGCGCCACTTGTCCGCCTGCTTCTGGATCTGGTCGCGCGACCCAACCAATGAGACTTCATCGATGAATTCGTTGGGCACCTCAGCGGCGGCAGCCATTTTATCGCCGGCAAGATATAAGTCCTGAATCTTGGCCGCGGCGTCGCCGTAGCCGAGCTTTTTGGCAAAGTCGTTATAGAAATTTTTGTTACGCGCACCCATTCCGCCAACGTAAAGCGCCAGCATATGGCGTGACTTTTCACGGCAGGCATTGATATCGTCACCCATGCAAACATTCACAAATGGTGCAATATCGAAGTCTTTGAAGCTCTTGCCCGTGCCATTTTTGGCGAATCCCTCGGCAACATGGTCAGTAATGATATCCAGCTTGTCTGGGCTGGCGAAGGCGGGAATCGCTCCATCGGCAAGCTCGGCACTCAGCCGAAAACCACCCGGAGTGAAAGACGCCGTGTAAATAGGTATTGTTGTATCGGCATACAAGATACTTTTTAGCGGCTTGCCGAGCCCAACCGAACCCTCGCCTCTAAAAGGCAACTGATACAGCTCGCCGTCAAGAGCGGCAGGTTCCTCACGCGCCATGATTTTACGCACTATTTGAATGTATTCCCGCGTGCGCGTCATCGGTTTGCCGTACGGCATGCCATGCCAACCTTCTACCACTTGCGGACCAGAAGCGCCCAAGCCCAAAATAAATCGTCCACCAGACAACTGCGCCAGCGACATGGCGGTCATAGCGGCATTGGCAGGAGTGCGCGCGGGTATTTGCATAATTGCAGTGCCAACACGAATCTTCCCGGTTTGCGCCAGTATCCATGCGGAAACGCTAACCGCGTCTGAACCGTAGGCTTCGGCTACCCACACGGAATCAAAACCAATCTCCTCCGCCTGTTTTACCAACGTCATCGGTAACTCGAGTTTTTTTCCAGAATAGCCCAGCAACAAGCCTAATTTCATTGTGCGTATACCTTGTATTAAGTGTTAGATTCAGCAGCATTATACTGGCATTGGTGGTGACGACAACTTTGAAGCAAGCGACTATATCTTGAATATCCGCTTAGTTGTTTTATTTCTATAGGCAACAAAGTATCATCAGCGCCCGACAATAATTGGCCACAGGAACACCCGATGTCGAACAAAACCCACACCGTAAACGAGGAAAAACTCGCGAACTATCTTGCGACTCAAATTCCTGGTTTTAAAGGCCCATTAACTGCGACCAAGTTCGCGGGCGGGCAATCAAATCCGACGTTTCATCTAAAGTCCGGCAGTGGCGGCTACGTGTTACGACGCAAGCCACCGGGTGAACTGTTAAAATCCGCGCATGCGGTTGATCGCGAGTTTCGCGTGATCAGTGCGCTGGCTAAATCCGATGTACCGGTAGCAGAGGCCTACACACTGTGCGAAGACGAGTCGGTGATTGGCAGCATGTTTTACGTCATGCAGTATATCGATGGTCGGGTGTTGTGGGACCCCAGGATTCCAGAACTCGACAATACTGAACGCGCTGCGATCTACGACGAAATGAACCGCGTGCTCGCCGCGCTGCACAGAGTTGATGTTGAAGCTGCGGGCTTGGGCGACTTTGGCAAGCCCGGCAACTACTATGCGCGGCAAATAAGCCGCTGGAGCAAACAGTACCGCGCCGCCGAGACTGAAACAATCGAGGCAATGGATCATCTGATCGACTGGCTGCCCGCCAATTTACCGGCCGATGATGGCATGGTGAGTCTGGTGCACGGCGATTATCGACTGGATAACATGCTGTTCCACCGCAGCGAACCTAAGGTATTGGCCGTGGTCGACTGGGAGTTGTCGACGCTGGGGCATCCCTATGCCGATTTGGCTTACCAATGCGCGCAATGGCGACTTCCTGCCGTTCCCGAGCTGAAAGGCCTCGCTGGCATCGATCGCACTAGCCTGGGGATTCCTGAGGAAGAAGACTACGTCACGCGTTATTGTGTGCGGCAAAATATCAGTTCTATTCCAGACTGGAATTTCTATATGGTGTTTTGCTGCTTTCGCTTTGCTTCTATCATTCAAGGAGTCAAAAAGCGCGCGCTTGACGGTAATGCTTCCAGCGAAGAAGCGATCAACATGGGCGCCGTTGTGCCGCTGGTGGCACAAACTGCCGTTGATCTTATTTGAGGAATCGCAGTGGCAAAGAGTTGGCAAAGCTATGTGTTCAATGGTCTGTTAAGACTGCGCAGACGCCCCCTGGTCCATGCCAGACAAATCGAAAAACTAAAGCGGCAACTTGCTAAAATTGACGCCAAGCGTAAAGATTCGCTGCCTTCTAACTTTACGCTGAAAACAGTCCACAACCGCGAACAGCGGAATGGGATTCCGGTCGACTGGCTCAGCTCAACGACAGCCGACCACAGTCAACGCCTCATTCTTTATTTACACGGTGGCGCGTTTTGTTTACACGCACCTAATATCTATCGAGGATTTTTAGCACAACTGTGCGCGGCTACCAGTGCTGTCGGCGTGCTGCCTGACTATCGTCTTGCACCCCTCCATCCCTACCCTGCCGCGGCTTTCGATTGCTTTAAAGTTTACCAACAACTACTCGAACAAGGTCACGACCCAAATAATATTGCCATTGCCGGGGATTCCGCCGGTGGCAACCTGACTTTAACTACTTTGTTGCAGATTAAGCAAAACAATCTACCTATGCCCGCTTGTGCGGCTATGTTGTCACCAGCCGCCGACGCAACATTTAGTGGAAGATCGTATTTTGAGAATGCCGGCAAAGACCCGATGTTTCACGTGGCAAGCATGCTCTTTTTTCGGGATTATTATTTGCAGGGCGCGTTGCCTACCGACACACTGGCCTCGCCACTAACACAATCATTTAGCGGCTATCCTCCTTTGTATGCTAGCGTGGGTAGCACAGAATTGCTACGCGACACGGCGGTGGCCATTGCGCAAAATGCGAGACGCGATGATGTCGACGCTGAGCTGGATATCTGGCAAGGCACTTGCCATGTGCATCAACTCATGGACTTTCTGCCCGAAAGCAAACCAGCGGTTGAAAACATTGTTTCATTTATTAACCGTCACTGGCAGACGGCGCACTCGTCACAGTCCCTTGCGGCGAACACGCAGGAAACTGGCGAAGCGCGGCAAACCCTGGTCGGTTAAGCCCCAGTATTTATAGGTAATTATCGTGCCAGGAGGCGGTGGATTTTTGCGCTCAGGAAGCGTAAAACCGCTGCCGACGCGAAAGCGTTTGCCAGCGTTTTCTACCAGTAGAGATCCCATCAAGCCAGTGAACTTACCTTTTCCGGGCGTATGTGCAATAACGACGGCTTCCGCGTCCTGCCAGGTTTTCAGTTTGAGTACATCGTCACTACGCCCTGCTCGATAAGGTGCAGCACCGCGGTGTAACATAAGCCCCTCTCCGCCAGCCTTGGTAACTACCTCCAGCTCGCGCATCAAACTCGCATGATCTTGCACTTTGTACTGCCTAACGATACCGATATATGGCGATGCATGGTTTTCCAGCAGTGTGCGCATGCGATTCAGCCGCTTATTAAAAGTTGCGCTTGCTTCGTGCAGATCAAATACCATAAAACGAATTTGGCGCCATTGGTTCGCATCGGGGTTGCTATCAAGGACGGTACTGGCGACAAACTGAAAACGCCCACGCCCGGCCCATAGCTCACCGTCTAGCGCTTGCTTGGGAAAACCCAACGCAAACCACGGCGGAGCTACAATTGCATTGCCATTGCGTGTGAACAGCTGCTTTCCGTCCCAATACGCTCTCACACCGTCGAGCTTTTCGCTAACCCAATAGTCGCCAACAGATATGTAATCGCGATAGGTATTGGCTAGCGTTAGTTGTGGTACTGAGGCTGTTTGTCCCCGCGCGCTGGTGCTGAGCAGCAACAGCAAGAAACCTACACATAACAGGGAGAGGTGCTTAGGCGAATAGCCTTTGAGTAGTGCGATCATCCATGATCCTTGGGGTGGTGCGACCGGTTGTTATTCCATCATGCAATATAATCGCAACGACCAAGCGCTGCAACTACATTGCGACTAAACGTCAAGCGATGTCGAGCACTACTTTGCCACGCGCACGCCGCTCAGATAAACAGTTGAACGCGTCGACATATTGGTCCAGCGGATACACGTCGGTGATAATTGGTTTCAATTTACCCTGCTCAAACATTTTCATCATCTCGGCAAAGTTCTGCGCGCTGCGCTCAGGTTCATGCATAGTGAATGCGCCCCAAAATACACCGACGATCGAACAGCCCTTGAGCAAGGTCAGGTTCAGCGGAATTTTCGGAATGTCCCCAGCCGCGAAACCAATCACCAAAAAGCGACCATTCCACGCAATCGCTCTAAGAGCCTGCTCGCTGAAATCACTACCAACGGGATCGTAAATCACGTCCGCGCCCTTGCCGCCGGTAAGCTCCTTGACCGTCTCTTTGAGATTTTGCTCACTGTAATTAACCAACTGATCGGCTCCCAGCTCTTTAGCGAGCGCCAGCTTCTCGGCGCTGCTGGCCGCTGCAATGACTGTGGCGCCCATCGCCTTGCCGAGTTCAACCGCCGAAGTGCCGACACCACCGCCAGCACCGAGCACCAACAAAGTTTCACCCTCTTTGATTTGCGCGCGCTGCCTAAGAGCGTAATACGATGTGCCATAGGTAGTGGTAAAACCAGCCCCTGTTCTAAAATCCATAGAATCGGGCATGGGTATCACGTAGGGTTCTGTGGTTAACATTTTTTCAGAGAAGGCACCCGACCCCACCGCAATGACACGATCACCCACCTTGCACTTGCTGACATTTGTACCGACCGCAATGACAATACCTGCGCCTTCACCGCCGCAATTGAACGGTAGGGGCGGCTGCACCTGGTATTTACCCTGTATTTGCAACACGTCAGGAAAGTTCAACGCCGCGGCCTGCATATCGACCAATACATCGTCTGCCCCTACCTCTGGTTCGGCAACATCTTCCAAGGCCAGCTTTTCTGCCGGGCCTAATTCGTTACATACAACTGCTTTCATTTAGATTCTCCACGATTAAATTAACAAACCTGGCCAGCCAAGGCTTGCGCAGCGTTAATGCTTTATCACACCGAAGGACTAACCCAGGAACCGAGTGTAGCGGTGATACCGCCATCGACCGGAATGGTGACGCCATTGACATATGCACCGGCGGCCGAAGCAAGGAAAATTGCAACTCCGGCCATGTCTTCGGTTTTACCGACACGACCACAAGGGTTATTCGCCGCGATTTGAGCCTCGTGCTCGTTCAACGTTGCGGCCATCATTTTACTGGGGAACGGCCCCGGGGCGACTGCTGTGACATTAATACCATCCTTTGCTAGAAATTTCGCAAGATGGCGGGTTAAATGTATGATGCCCGCCTTGCTGGCGGAGTAAGAATAGCTCTCGAAGGCGGGCGTGTTAATACCGTCGATGGAACCGATATTGATCACGCGCGCGCGTTCCTCACTAGCGGCGGCAGCGCGCAGTTGCGGCAATAAGCGCTGGGTCAGAAAAAATGGCGATTTCACGTTCAGGTCCATGACCTTATCCCAGCCTGATTCTGGAAAATCATCAATGCTTGCACCCCAAGTGGCGCCGGCATTGTTCACTAGAATGTCCAGTTTACTTTCGCGCTTGCCGATTTCCGCAGCCAACAGATCGACTCCTTCCATACTGCTGAGGTCGGCGGGAACGGCAATGCATTCACCTTCGCGTGAAAGCTCAGCCGCGATTTGTTCGCACACCTCAGCCTTGCGTGAGGAGATATACGTTTTGACGCCATTCACTACATAACCACGAGCGATCATCTCGCCGATACCGCGTGAACCGCCAGTAACCAGCGCCACCTTGCCGCTAATTGAAAACAAGTCTTTCATCAAATTTTCCTGATTGAATTACAACTAAAAGTCAGAAGCCGCCGCCAGTCCGAAACCCACCACCGCCTCTACCACGTGAAGAGAAACCGCCGCTACGCGGCAAACGAAAACCACCGCTGCCGCCGATTCGAATATTAACGCCCGGCCGATGCCAGGGACTGTGGCGACGCGGCATGCGATGCCCTAGGCCACCGCTGCCGAAATCCGGCCAGGCGCCAACGTCGATGTGGCGCTGATGGCGCTCCAAGGTCCGCCATAAATCACTGCTACCGATCAAACCTCCCAGAAACTGGCCCAAGACCGAGGTGATCACATCTCCGTTGCTAAACCCGGAACGCACATCGTCAAACCGCCGTTGCTTGAATTGTCTTCGCACCTGCTCAAATTCATTGAGGCGATCGATTTTTGCTTCCCGCACGGCGCGTTGCTCGGTAATATCTTCTTCAAGATCTTCCGCTTGTTCACGCAAATCACCAATTTCACGCACCAATGCGTCGTCTTCGCGCGACTGCGTGGCTTGTACAGCACTGGTCAGTTCGTAGATATCTCGCCGTTGCATGGCATCGTTTAGCAACGCCAGGCTTTGTTCGATGTAGCGGTCTTTGCCGCTGGCGTAGCGACCGCGTTGTTCCAGATGCGCGTCGAGTTGATCTTCGGCTGCTTCGATTGCTGCATCGATGTTTTCCAATTTTTCCTGCGCTTGCGCCAAAGATTCTTGCTTGGCCGGAATACCCACTTCCTGTGCCGCAACAAGCTCTAGCTCTTCAAGTGCTTTTAGCTGGAGAGCGGCTTGGTCGCGTGCGCTTTTGGCGTGGCTCTCCAACCGCTTGGGAATCTCCAGCAAAGTCCAGTAATTGACGCGTGCCTTTTCGTAACCACAACGACGCGCCACCCAACCATCCAAGGTGCGTGCCAACGGGTTGGCGCTGTATTCGCTAGTGCCGAATCCACGCTGCCAGAGGTACATGAAAAGCGGGTCGGCTTCGTACGGCTTGCCTTTTTCTGTTCGGTCTTGCTGAGCTTGTACAGTTTTGTCCTCGGCCTCGTCAGCGATCGAGTCGACCTCGCGTACTGCCGCTAATTGCGCCTGATAATCATCGTCAATTTCCAATGCCGTCTGCGCTTCGCGTTCGGCGTCAATGACCTCCTGGGCGTGATAGTTGACTTCCTTAAGCTGCGCGCTACGGGCGCCCTCGATATTGCGCAGATCCTCTTTGGCATCCAGTATCGTACGCTCTAGTGCGTTTAGCGCTTGCTCGCGCTGGGCAAACAATTCCTTCGCTTGCTGGTCTGCCGTGTCTAACGATTTCGTTAATGTGCCGCGCGTAATTTCATCCAACCGAATGTTTGCCAAGCGGTTGGCGGTGCGGTTTTGATTATGCATATTAGTGGTTAACGCAGTGCCAATGCGACTCAGATCGGCGTCAACTCGATCGATTTCCTTGCGTACGCCTTGCAAACCTCGATCAAGCGTTCCGAGAGTTTGTGCTCCGCTTAACATATTACCACGCCGTTATTGCCGCGCCGCTGGTTGCAATCGTGTATTCCGGGTCGAGCTGGCCGCGTTCCTTTTCACCTACCATGCGTTGTTGAATGATTCCATCGTCTTGCTTGTCGGCCTTAACGGCATCGAATATCTCTTCATCAACACGCACTCCCCAGCGGTCTACTGTT
>JBPCXM010000471.1:0-10472 GCA_051008535.1 Pseudomonadales bacterium
TTGAGCTGTGTCAGCAGCTGGTGGATGATTTCGTGCTCGTCAGCGAAGACGAAATCAAAGCCGCCTTAAAAAGTTTCCTGGCTACACAACATCTTCTGATTGAAGGTGCTGCGGCAGTGGTGCTTGCTGCGTTTGAGAAAACGCAAGAACTGTATAGAGGCAAGAAAGTTGCGCTTGTTATCTGCGGTGCGAACATCGGCCTGCAAGACTTAGCAAAGGTGTTAGAATAACGACAACTGCCAGGCTGAGTTACCTCAATAGCGGATGTGCGAAATGCAGTTGCTTATCGCAGGCTGGAGAGGTGATCGATTCGTTGAATACCAAGCGGCCGATGGGTTGCCACTCGGCATTCGATTTCTTGCTGTTTTTGTCTACAGCCACCTCGATCGACCAGATCAACTGTTGTTGTGGATAGTTTTTAACACGCAACTCATCGCGGAAATCGTTTTTATCTACTCGAGGCAGCCCGTCGGCTGCTCTCAGTCTTAGCCACCTTGGCGCCGAGGCTTCGCCGTCAGCGCCATATTCGGCGAGATGCGTCACAGGGCGGTAACTAACGTCTGGCTTCGTTTTACTGATCATTTTATCCGCCGCTTTCAGGTCTCGTAGCAAGCGATAGGCGGCGCCCAGTTGTGAAAATGATGGCATGGCACCAAGTGGTGGTTCATTGTCGAGCGCAAGGTCCAGCACATGTTTAGTACGCACGCCACCCATGGAGTGCACAACGAAAGCGTTAAGTGTAGGAACAACACTATCAGCATCATTAGTTGGAAACAGTTTTATTGCAAAACCGAACGCCCGTTTGTCGGATTGCCTGGTACCGCTTAGCGCGACCGATGCGCGGGCGATGACCAGACTACGAGTAGGATTCTGGAATAGCCCGCTATAGGGTGAGTCTGTATCGATAATCCATTCACCAGCAAAGCAAATACCGTTGGCCTGCAAAAGTTTTTGGCCTTGCGGAAACTCTAACAGATCTTCCTTGGCGGTTAAGGTACGTTTCGCTGCCTGCAGGAGATGATTATTTTCACTACGCCCGGACTTGCCAAACAACTTTTTTTCGACTCTGTAGTGTGGCAATTCATCGTATGGATTTTGAAAGATCGTCTGCCTTATTGCGCTATGGCTGCTTCCTTCATAGGTAAACGCGAGCTGACCGCATAACAGTGAAAATATTATCAACACGTGGATGAAACTTCTGCTGGGTAGTCGTGGTCTCATATGCAGCACAAGGCATGGTGAACCATTGAAACAGTTCGCTGTTAGTTGAGGTTACCGGCCAGAGCCGAAACCTGCATTTATAGGGAACAAGCGTGAGTATTACAATAACAAAAGAAAATATACTGGCACAAACCAGAGCTCGCATGGCCAACCTGTTCACTCCAAACCAGGTTTTGGGTCGTATTCAGACCATTGGTTGTGTCGCTGTAGAAATCACCCAGCGCTGTAATCTGGATTGTACTCTGTGTTATCTCTCAGAGCACTCCCAGTCGGTACGCGACATGCCCATTAGTGAGGTTTTAAAGCGCCTGGATGCGATTGTCACACACTATGGTGTTGGCACGCATGTACAAATCACCGGTGGTGACCCAACGCTGCGCAAGCACACCGAGTTAATCGAAATTGTTCGCTACGCAAGAGATATAGGCCTTTACCCCGCAATGTTTACTAACGGCATTGCCGCTAGCCGGCCATTGCTTGAGAAACTCGCCGCCGTTGGCCTATGCGATCTCGCCTTACATGTTGATACCACACAGCGCCGCAGTGGCTACGACAGCGAAATGGCGTTAAATGAAATCCGCAAAGAATATCTTGACCGCGCCCGTGGGTTGGGGCTGATGGTGATCTTTAATACTACGGTGCACAAAGACAATTTTGCGGAGATACCGCAACTGGTACGGTTCTTTCGCGACAACGCGGATGTAATTGGCTTGGCGTCCTTTCAATTGCAGGCCGACACCGGACGCGGCGAGTGGGGCTCGCGCGATGCCGTCATTAATCAACACACAGTAAGAGGTCAGCTTGAGGACGGCGCTGGAAAGCCGCTGCCGTGGGGTGTGGTGCAAGTGGGACACAGGGATTGCCATAGCTATATGCCCACCGTGATAGTTAACGGCAACGTTTATCCGGTGGTCGACAATGTGGAATTCCTTGCCGGCTTACTTGAAGACTTTAAGTCGATAAGCGTTGATCGCCATTCGCCGCTTTATAAAATCGTTATCTCATATGCTTGGGCAGCACTAAAACAACCCGCGTGGTGGCCAAAGCTAATTGGTTATGCGCTCAGTCAATTGCGCCATATGTGGAAAGATTTGCTGCGCGGTCACGGTCGGATCAGAAAGCTTTCCTTCTTCGTTCAAAATTTTATGGACGCCGAGAACCTGGAGCAAGAGAGACTTCACGCATGTTCCTTTATGGTCATGACCGCCGAAGGTCCGGTTTCAATGTGTGAGCACAATTCTCGACGCGATGAATTTATTTTGAAGCCTATCGATATTGCCAAAAATGACGGAAGCATAGAGCGGTTTGAACCCCTGAAGTGGCGCGGTCAAAGACACGCAGCCCAAAGTATTGGTAGTTAGTGAAAAGAGGTTGGTATGTTGGGAAAAATAATGTGTGTATTTCTTCTATGTGCGCCTGCACTGTCGGCGACTGCTATGGCCGGTGAGCAATACGACGAGGCGATGGCGGCCTGGTCGCGAACGTTGGAACGTTTTGTCGATGATGAAGGAAGGACAGACTTTAAGTCACTGGCGAGTCAGACAGAAGATCTGCGCAAAGTCATCGACTTTATCGAATCCACCAGCCCAGCGTCGCATCCCGAACAGTTTGCGAGCAAAGAGGAGGTTCTGGCCTACCATATCAACGCGTACAACGCCTTGGCAATGTACGGCGTGATCGATGAAGGAATCCCCGCAGGCTTCAACAGTTTCTTTAAACGCGCGGGCTTTTTCAAGTTTCGCAAAGTTATCATCGGCAACAAGAAAACCTCGCTTTATGACTATGAAAACAAAGTCATACGGCCATTGGACGAACCCCGTGTGCACTTCGCGTTGAATTGCATGGTGCGCGACTGCCCACGTTTACCGCGGCAAATATTTTCCGCCGAAACGCTGGACCAACAGCTTGAAGCCGCTGCCAAAGAGTTTTTTGCTAAAGACTTACACTTTCGCCAGGATGACAACAAACGCATTGCCTATGTGTCGTCGATACTCGATTTTTACACCAAAGATTTTGTGCCCTCCGGTAAGGCGGCGGATCTCGGTTCTTATATCAACACTTATCGTGAGCAGCCGGTGCCTGAAGGTTACAAGATTAAGTTTATTAAATACGATTGGACGATCAATCAGCAACCAAAATAGCGTAGCCAACATAACGGAGATTTCGACGCAGTGTTCCCACATCTGGCGTCCTTTTACGTGTTGATCAAGGTGTGCGCCCCAAGATGTTTCATGGCGCCACCATTAGCCAGCTCGAACTCGCGGAATTGCGGCGTATCAAGAACATCGTTTGTTTGGTTATTTTCCGCCGGCCGAGCAGTTGATCATGATGCCGGCTCATATTCAAAAACGTATCAAAGACTGGGGTATGGAGGGTTTTGATCAGAAGACAACACGCTTTAATACAGAAACGGTTGCATAGCGTCGCACCTGGTTGAAGCTTAGAAAATTGTCAGAACTGAATGGCTTAACAACAGTTTATTCTGCCGTCTGCGATGGGCGTGTTGCGGCCGATCAAGGGATTATTATCGAGCTTTAAGTGTATTGCTCGTAATATACTAGGAGGAGTTTGCCAATCGCGAGGAGTTTTGAATGTTAGATATCGATTTTGTTCGTACGCAGTTCCCCGCTTTTGCAGAGCCCTCGTTAGCTGGTTGGGCGTTTTTTGAAAACGCCGGCGGGTCTTATGCGTGTCAGCAAGTCATTGACCGACTGATCGGTTTCTATACCCGCACCAAGGTACAACCTTATGCGCCCTATCCCGCGGGGCAGCAGGGTGGTGCCATGATGGACGAATCCTACCAGCGCCTTGCCGGCTATCTGAACGTGCACCTCGATGAAGTCAACTTCGGTCCGTCCACCACGCAGAACGTCTATGTGCTAGCACAGGCATTTCGTGCTGGCTGGTCGGATGGCGATGAAATCATCGTCACTAATCAGGATCACGAAGCGAACGGCGGCGCTTGGCGCAGGCTAGCCGATCGCAGTATTGTCGTGCGTGAATGGCAGGTCGACCCAGTGAACGGTGTGCTGAATCTCGATGATCTCGACAATTTGCTGTCAACAAGGACCCGGCTCGTTGTCTTTCCGCATTGCTCCAATATTGTGGCGCATGTGAATCCGGTCGCGGAGATTTGCGCGCGGGCGCATGCCGCTGGTGCAAAGACGGTAGTCGATGGCGTATCGTATGCCGGTCACGGTTTCCCCGATATAGACGCACTTGGCAGCGACGTATATCTGTTCTCTCTATACAAAACATACGGACCGCATCAAGGGCTAATGGTCATGCGTCGTGACACGCTGGACGAATTGGAAAACCAGAACCACTTTTTCAACGCCGAGTACGCGAACAAAAAGCTCGTGCCCGCAGGTCCCGATCACGCGCAGATCGCAGCAGCGGGTGGCATCGCTGAGTATTTCGACTTGGTGCATGCGCATCATTTCCCGGATAGAACAGTCGACGCGGCGCAACGCGGGCGCGACATTCATAACCTGTTCCAAAGCCACGAAAAAACATTGTTGCAACCACTACTGGATTATCTCGCCTTGCGTGATGACGTGCGTATCCTTGGAGCGCGAAATGCCGCAGTTCGTGCGCCTACCGTTTCTATCGAAGTTCAAGGTGACCCGGAACAGACCGCCGCCAGGTTGGCAGAGCACAAAATCATGTGCTGGAGTGGTAACTTCTATGCGTACCGACTGGTCGAAGCCCTTGGGCTCGATCCGGAAAGAGGTGCGTTACGCTTGTCTTTTGTGCACTACACGTCAATGCAGGATATCAAGCAGCTAGTGACCGCGCTAGACGCTGTGTTGTAGCCTCGTTTGCTGCAAGACTGTGCGCGGAAGGCGGAAGATAAGATCATTTTAAAAGCGCAGAGTCTAAAGACTTGAGTTCGCCGTCAACTAACGCTTCTGCACTGCCGCGCAACGACTTCAGCGAAACTTTACGTAGCTGCATTAACTCCCGTGTAACATTGTCCAGCGACTTTCTGTTATTGGTTCGCTCGCGAATCTCCTTGTCCAGATCCTGCAACAACACAACGGCTCTGGCCGTTGTCGGGCCCGACGAACGTTTGACGCGCAGGGTCTTTACGTCCTTACCCCAGTCCTCTAGCCACTTTCGAACTTTCCGGTAGCGCTCATTGGTCATGCCGCCGGCGCGATGGAGCAGTTCTATGGAATAGTATTCGGCCAACCCCTCGGCAATCCAGTCGGCGTTCTTGTAACCACGAATACGGGTAATGACGTGAGTCAGTTCGTGCAGCAACGCGCTGGTCGCGTTCTCGCTAATGAGGGGACGGTCGGCATGCAAGAAGAGCGAGTTCGGCGATGACAAACCGCCGCGCCACATTGGATCGCCGGCGCCGACGATGAGAAATTTTGGCGGTAATTTTTGAAAGGTGCGTTCCACCTCCGGCCATACAAAACTCAAAAAAGCCATGATATCCACTCGGCGTAAGGCGCTGCCACGTGGTGCGCCAACGGCAATCTCGGTTTCGCGGAAGGTTTCCTTACGGGTGAGAACTTTGCTGGCAATCACCCAGCCCACCGGGCGATCGAAGTTGCGCTCCGGATTGTCGATAATAAAACTGCCGTCGTCATCTCGTAGCCAGCCGGTATCAACACCAACCCAGCCGCGCGGCAGCCTGAAACTCAGGCTTGCCTCCGACTCGGCGCCCTTGACAGCTTTTACTGTGGCCGCGGGTATGATCTTATCGCCGCGAAAGATGGCCCAGTCTTCGGTAATGCGGGCGTCATACTTGCCGTTGTCGCGCTTGTTGCTGATTCTTGCAGTGAAGTCGAACTTGGCCGGTCCTTTCGGTGGCTTCCAAACCGCGCGATTATTCTTTATTCTGACTTTGCCGTCGGCTTTGATGTTGCTATGCCGCTTGGGATCGATGCTGAAATCTACGCTTTTGAGTAACGCGCCGTCAGATATTCGAATAGTCACTCGGGCGCTGTCTTTGCGGGGTTGTAGCGCTATCGTATAGTCGAGTTGATAGGTTTTATCGCCTTTCGCGGCGAAACCCAAAGGGGAGAAAAAAATAAACGAAAGCACAGCGCCAAGCAATAGTGCAGTGAAGCGCGGGTTTGGCAAGGCGAGTAAACGCATTTCTATATCCAGCTGGCTAGTTAGTGAGGGAAAATGAAAAAGTATGTTAAAAATTCGCTTATTTCGCAAGACTCGCGCTTTGAACCTTGGTTTGCACGACATTGGGATTGGCCCAAGGAGTTTTTACCACCGCATATTTTTGTGCCGGAATGGTATTGCGGACTACAAAATTTCGGGCGCGCGATACTTGATTGCCGTTTGCATCTGTCTCCGCCGCGACAACTTTAACGTTACGCACCGGCACTAAAGACATGTTACGAACGACTAGAACAACATTGCCATTGTTGTCCACCTGGGGGCTAGCCTTGATATATTTGCCGGGGTTTTCAGGTAACTCAAGACGCGTCATCGAAGCCGCCGCTGACTGGCCGACTGCGGATTTGGATTGTGCAGCCACCTGAAAATGTTGCAACGCGGTTGCACGATCGCCGCTAGCCAGCGATAACTCACCCAACTCCTTGTGCGCGGTTGGCGTTGGCAATAACTTGTTGCTGGCGGTAAAGGCTTTTTTTGCACCGTTTCTATCGCCTAGCGCTTTTTTCGCCATTCCGCTATGCAGATAAAACGCAAAATACTCCGGGTAGCGCTGAATCGCTTGCTCGTAATAATTCACTGCTTGCTTATAGTTTTTCCCGTTCAATGCCAGGTCGCCTTTTAAACCATAAAATTTTGCTTCTCGCGGTTGCAGTTTAATAGCCTTGTCTACCAGGCTGTTTGCGGTCTTGTAATCTTTCTTTTTAGCCGCCGCAAGAGCCTTGTCTTGCGCGTCGTAGGCTGCCTTGTCGCGTTTTATTTGTGCGATGGCACGTTTGTAACTCTCGCGACCCATTTCCAGTTTACCGTTGTACTTAACCGCTAAGGCTTCCGCCGTAACGATATTAGCATCCACCCGTTTTTGGGAAGGGGGATGCGAAGCAAACAGGCCTTGTAAAAAGTTGCTCTGTTTACTCGCAGATAATCTGACAAAGGTTTTTTGCAGATCAATCGCCGCCTTTGGATCGTAACCGGCGCGCGCCATATATTCCATGCCGTAGAAATCAGATTCAAGCTCGGCACTGCGGCCATATCTAGTGGTCAATAACTGAGCGCCCAACATTGAACCACCGGCAATCAAGGCCGCATTCTGCTTGTCCTGCGTTGCGATTTGCGTGGCCAGCAGGCCGCCTTGAATAATCATGCCGCGTTCCTGGGCTTTGGCACCGTGGCGCGCCGCCGCATGTACTATCTCGTGGCCAAGCACGGCGGCTAATTCGGCTTCGCTGTTGAGTTCCAACAGCAAACCGCGGTTGATCGCAATTTTGCCACCCGGCAGCGCCCAGGCGTTAGGTACTGAGCTGTTTAGTACGCGAAATTCATACGGCAAGTCACGGTCAGAAACTTTAGCGAGGCGGCCGCCCACTCTTTGCACATACAGCGTCAACTCAGTGTCGACCACGTAGTCGCCACCTTGTACCTGGCGTGACGGCGCATAGTTTTTTTGGCCAATCTTGATTTCACCAGGCGTGGAAATAAATTGTAACTCGCGTTTGCCGGTCACAGGGTTGGTACCACAGCCCACAAGCAGCAACATGGCAACGACGAGGGTGTTTCGAATATTTCTACGCATCTGTTCTCTCTTCTTTATATATATAATTCGCTTGATGACGTATTTTAAGTGATAAGGCTGTGCTTGCGTAGTTTTTGCTATGTGCAAAAATGCAACAGTCGATACAGGAATTCTGTGCGATCATAATGAATCATTTCAACGATAAATACCGAGAACCATGAGTAGCTATTGTAAATTCGCAGTTGGTGACCCGCTGCACGGCCCGTATCACGACAAGGAATATGGGTTTCCACTAAGCAACGACAATCTATTGTTTGAGCGTTTGGTATTGGAAATCAATCAGGCTGGCCTGTCGTGGGCAACGATTCTCAAGAAGCGCGCCAGCATGCGTAGCGCCTACGATAAATTCAATATTGCGAAGGTTGCGGCCTATGGCGAAAAAGACCGGCAGCGCTTGCTAAATGATGCGGGTATCATTCGCAACCGCCTAAAAGTTGATGCTGCTATTGCTAACGCTAATGCTATATTGTTGTTGCAGCAGGAGCATGGCTCTTTCGCAAAGTGGCTGCAACAGCAACATCCACTAACGAAACCACAATGGGTCAAACTGTTTAAGAAGACTTTCAAGTTTACCGGTGGTGAAATAACTGGTGAATTCCTAATGAGTACCGGTTACCTCGAAGGTGCTCATGCCGTCGACTGCCCAGTGTTTAAGACGATAGCGAAATTAAACCCGCCTTGGCTGGGTGCTTAAGGCTCCCTGGCTCAGATTAGCTCGGCTCCCGCTTGCGGCTCACCATGCAGCGCATGCACGGCGTCGTCGAGAATAAGATAGAGGCACGGTACCAGCAACAGCGTCACGGCGGTGGCAAACAACACACCGAATGCCAGCGAGATAGCCATTGGCACAAAAATCATAGTTGACGGATTCTGGTTGGCCATGATCGGGATCAGGCCCACAAAAGTCGTGAGCGAGGTCAGTATGATGGGCCGAAAGCGCACGGCGCCGGCACTTGCTACTGCGTTAACCACGCTGTCACCATCGGCTCTCCGGTGGTTAATATAGTCCACCAATACAAGACTCGCATTCACTACCACACCCGACAATGCCACAATGCCCAGCACAGAGAAAAATACCAGGTCCACGCCTAACAGGAAATGTCCCAACACGGCACCAATGGCGCCGAATGGAATGACGCTCATGATCACCAGCGGCTGGGAGTAGGAGTGTAGGGGTATCGCCAATAACGCGTAGATGATGAGCAAGGCTAACATTGTCCACCGGCCCAGTCCCTCCATCGCAATCATGCTGTCTTCCGCTTCACCGCCGAGTGAATACTCGATATTCGGATACCGGGCGTTAAGCTGCGGTACGAATTGTTCTTGCAGCGCTTCCAACACGCGTTCCGGTTCCATAACATTGCGGTTTATATCCGCAATGACGGAAATAACGCGTTCGCCATTTTCGCGTTTTATAGTTGAAAAACCGTAGCCCAGCTGTGCCTCGGCCACGTTGCCAAACGGCACTTCGATGCCTTCACTGGTGCGAATGCGCATGTTTTCCAGGTCGCTGAGTGAGCGCCGTTCCAACTCCGGATAACGCACCATAACGCGCACGTCTTCTTTGCCGCGTTGCACCCGCTGAGCCTCCTCGCCGTAGAAGGCCTGGCGCACCTGGTTACCCAACTCCATTAGCGAAATACCTAACGGCTTAGCTTCGGGGCGAAGTGCGAGCTGCACCTCCTGTTTGCCGGAACGAAAGCTGTCAGTTATATCGTACACGCCGTCGAAGCGTTCCATCTCCGCGCTTAGTTCGCCAGCGGCCGTTCGAAGCTCTTCAGTGTCTGGCCCGCGCAGGCGAATATTGAGGGGTTCACCGGCGCTGAAGAAATCGGCAGAGAATTGCAGCGCTACGGCGTCGGTAACCGGTCCGGTCAATTCGCGCCAGCGGTTGGCGATGGCGGTTGAACTGATGGTGTCGCGTTCTTTGTCCGGCAGTAGTTCAATTACCACTTCAGCCTTGGTGGGATCGTTTGCGCTAAAGCTATCGATGGAACCACGCGATACGACAGAGCCTATGGTTTTGATGACATGTTTGATATTAGATGTTCGTTCTGCCGGTACGCCACCGCCATCCAGTTCGGTACGCAGCTGTTGAGCAGCGCGTTCGATTTGCGTCACTGCTTGCGACACTTCCGTATATGGCGTGCCCTCAGGCATGGTAACGGTGGCATAAACACGATCACCGCCAAACGCCGGGAAATACTGAAACACAATACGGCCGCTGGCCATTAGCGCAACGACCAAAATGACCGCTGAAATACCAATCCCCAAGGTGAGGTAACGCCATTTTAGCGCACTGTGAAGAAACGGTTTATAGCGTTGGTCAGCAACGTGTTGCAGCCAGGTTGACATACGCTCCTGAAAAAGTAGCCAGCGTTGTGTCCACGCCGGTGTATGCCGATTGACCGCAGAACTGCGATGTGCCAGATGGGCTGGTAAGATTAGTTGCGATTCCGCAATGCTAAATATCAACGCAAGAATGGCGGTGCCGCCGACCACTTTGAAGAACGCTGACAGATCAGAAGCCATC
>JBPCXM010000472.1:0-8267 GCA_051008535.1 Pseudomonadales bacterium
AAGATCGATGAGTTGACCCTTCGGATCGGGGTTGCCCTTGCCATTTTTCGGTCCTGCCACCGCAGTTGATGTCACCAGGGTTGCAGATAATAAAGCTGAAGTTAGGTAAAGCCATTTAGTTTTCATATCAATCTCTCCGTGTTATTTAAATTATTTACTGCGAGTAAAAAAATCGATACTGACAAGTTAACTGGTTTATGATGAATTTTAGGTCAACCAGCGGGTTGTAAGCCAATGAATTTGGTTGTTGTGTGGCCATTTCCCGACTTAAAAAGGGCACAATTTGGGTTAACTTGTCAGTTCCGGGTCGCTGGTTGTTTCATCCCGTTATTGCTATTGTCGCACAGTGAGCGTCAATTTAGCAGTACTGGGACTGGAGTGCTAGATACTCACCGGTATCAGAAGCGCGTCAGAGGGTGTGCTGTGTGTTATCCTAAATCACGCTGCCACTGGCAATTGATAGTGACCACCCGCATGGGATTTCCATCGATAGTTTTCTATCGTGACAGTATGATTGGCCTGCAGTTCTCCATCAGCGATTTGCGTCGGTGTTCTTTGATCTAAAGACGAGTGCGATCGTTGAACATTGTAATACTGTTTGAAACGGTTGAACTTTCTTAATAGATCGCGTTCATTAAAGAAGAGTACGTGGTCTAAATACTCCCTTCTTACCGTACCGATGATTCTTTCTACGAAGGGATGGCTAGTGGGCACGCCCGGGATACTTTTTATCTCATCGACTTCCAATATACGAAGATTTGCCTGCCATCGATGAAAGAGAAACAAAGGGTCGTTGTCCGAACTTAAATACGTGGGTGGACATTTGCCAGCAACAATCGCATTAAACAATCTACAATAGACAATGCCATCAGGGCCGCCAGCATGCACGGAAAAACCAATAATCCTTCGACTAAACTGATCCATGATCACCATGACCCAATGCGATTTCAGCGTCATCGATTCACAGCGAAATAGGTCCACGGACCAGAGGCTATCCTTCATGTGTCCAATAAACGATAGCCACGAAGGCCCTTCGCCAGTGGGTAGCTTACCCTTGTTTTTTCGAAGGATTCTGCCGACGGCAAAGCGACTGATCTTAACACCAAAGGCTTGAAATATCTGGCCTGAGATCCTGCCGTAACCGAACATTGGATTGCGCTTTTTCATCTCGATAACCAGATCTATGAGTGTTCGGTCCGGACTTTTTCTACCCGGCTTTTTGTTGGTTTCGTTGGAATAAAGCTGCCGATATTTTCGCTTTACGAGCGCTTTATGGAAACTAAGGAAGGTGGCCGGTTTTAGAATGATGGCAATTTTCTCTAATCGGTTTTTAGCAATAAAAAATGTAACTAACCCGAACAGGAACCGATCAAATGTGGTGAGTTTAGGTGCTCTCTTGCGGCCGCGATTGAGCGTGATGAGTTGCTGTTTCAGGGTGATGTTTTCCACCATGACGGCCTTCACCCCACCGGGTTTGCTGAGCTTAATGAGGGGTAAGATGACATGGAAAAGCAGGTTAACATGTTCGTGCATCGCGATATTCTATGTGACCTTGACCAAAACGCAAGAGGTAACAAACTGCTGATTTAGTGCCAAGATTAAGAAATCGCACACCGCAGGCGACACCCGCGGCCGCTTCACTGATTGTTATAACATCGCCAGCTGCTGTCGGAGCGTCAGATTCTCTAGTATCAATTGATCGCGCGACTTCAATGAAGAGCGAACCGTTCTGAGTATGGCTACCATCAGACTAAGCGTGCTGCTCATGCTTCAACGGTTGCATAGAGAAGTCAAGAATTTCAAGACGATCTAATTTATAGAAAGGACAACGTGCAACGGCGCTTTGGTTATTAGGTCATTCGGAGCCTGAGTACTCCGGCATCCCCGGCGCCCGATAGCGATCCACGGGGCTGCGCAGCCCATCACTGCCGTAGTAATGCCCCGAGCCCCTGGGTGTGGCAAACAACAGCGATACGATTACCCGGGCACCCTCCGCAGGGGATTTCATGCCGGCTTCCGACGGTGTCCTGCTACCTAAAAATTCCTTGCCGAGATCGGTCTCTATAAAGCCGGGGGTGCAGGCGTTAATCAATAGTTCCGGATAGCGCCTGGCCAGACACAGGGTATAACTGTTGGCACAGGCCTTGGATAAGCCATAAATCGATTCGCTGTTCATGCCCAGGGAAGCGAAGCCTTCTGGTGCCAGCTCCTGGCAGCGCTGCATAAATTGCTCGAGCTGATCCCAGTTTGTGTCAGAAACGCGAAAAAAGTCCTGTCGCTGCGAGTCGCACTTGGCCACGAAGTTGGGGCCTGCGGCGGATGTAACGTTGACAATCCGGCCACCGGGAATAAGCAGGGGCGCGAATGCCTCAGAGGTTCGCTGGATGCCATGCACGTTGACATTCATAACCTCGGCTATGCCGCCGGTCCCCATGCCGGCGTTATTGACCAGGCCGTGCAGGGGAGGGGAGTTACCACTGCTTCGCTGAGCTAACAGTGCATGGGCATTTGCCACGGATTGATCACTGCCTACATCCAGTTCAAGTGTCTCTACTCGCCCGGACCAGGCATCGTTGTCGGCGAGCAGGGCGTTCAATGCGGTTTCACCGCGATGATGGTCCCTGGAGCCGAGGATCACGCTATATTGCGGCTGTTCCCGCAGGATGGCCTCGACAACCGCCAGGCCGATGCCTTTATTGGCTCCGGTAACCAGCACAGATTTCATATCCATTTCTCCTACGGGTAGAAGGCGTTCAATTATATGAAAGAACAGGTCAGTGTCAGGCCTATTTTTTCCCCGGATAAACACGGGGGAGAGTAGGACAAAACGGGGGCCAGATACCAGGCACCACCAAGCATCACGGTTATTGTAACAATAGCGCGATGTCTAATTTGTGAGGTTTTGTGTGAATTCTAGTCGCTTCGGTCAATTTCTGCTTTCGACGAGAGCGAGGAATTTCCCATTTTATCGGTTGGTTAGCCTAGCACACGTGACTGTGTGATGGCTTGCCCCCGTTTTGTCCTACTCTCCAGCACGGCAAGTGAACCGTCGGGCAAAGGGCACGATGATGGCCGCGGTTGATCAGCACCGCCGACGAGTTGAGCAATCGCAGAAATACTATGAGAGTAAACGGGCGCAGGGTAAAACGCATAACCAGGCTATCCGAGCATTGGGTCGGCATCTGTGTCGTGTTCTTTTCAAAATGCTAACCGAGAACAGAGGTTACGAAATACGATCAGAAAACGCTTGAAAATATGCTCGGGATGTTCAGGTCACCCCGTTTTCGCAGTCCGGCTTCGTACTCGTGCCAGTTCCGCACGCGATACCGTCGCTTGGAATGCTTCAGCTGCGTGCGCTTTGTGTATCGTTGTCCCATATCATGCTCAACGTCAGAAAAAACGACACGATATCATAGCGGAAAGTGGGAACGGGGTGGAGCCGTGCACCACGGCCACGCATTACTTCTAGCGAACGAAGGAACATAACCATGATTCAGAGAAAAGAGAGTAGTCCGCACCTAACATCAATGGATTATTCCACACACCGATTGCTTGTTAACTTTGCAATTCGCACGGCACAGGGTAGCTGTGCCTAACGAATACTGTTAGTTCGCATTTTCAAAAACTTGCGACAGACCCTCCCTAATCCCGCGTGGTGATAAATGCGGGCTAGCGCGAAGACGGACAACGTTGCCGCAGCAATAGGCGCCGGAGCTGCCGCTCGGAGCCGCTAAGCTCTACTATGCGGATAGACCGCTTTGTGAAACGGAGAATCCTGCCGCGTAATTTGCCTAGTGCCCGGTGACTCGATGTGGGAATCCTGGCTAAGTAGTCCTCGCCCGCTGTCTTCACGTTCCAATCGTTCCCCGGGAATGCGGCTCCTCCCGAAAACAATGCCGGTATGCCGTTGACGATCGGCGTGTATTCGACGCCGAACGCAGTTGCTGCCACCACATAGCCGTCAATGAACTGTTGATCGGGCACAAACGACTGCAACGACAAATACCCGAAACCGAATTGTGTGTACCCGCTTGAATCGGTGCTAAATAGCTCCGGGTCAATCTGCCCGACGGTCTCGAACAATGCGGCCGATTCCTCCAGGGACGGTACGCCTGAAAAATTCAAGACCACATAGTTCGCTGGAAAATCATAGCTGCTCGGATCATCTGCATCGAGTAGAAAAGCGCTCCCTTGCGAGAAAACGTATCCCAAGCTGTTGGTTACTATTTTGATGTCGTCGAAACTTACAGCGTTGGGCCCACTATCGATCACGGTGTACGCGTATGCGGGATTGGTTTCCCCTTGAAACCCACCGGCCGTAAGCTCGACGCTGGAATTAAGTGCATTTATCGTCGAAATCGCATCGCTCCACGACAGAACAGATACAACGTCTTCGACGACGCCACATTGAAGCAATCGTTTGGCGAATGCTTTCCTGACACCGAGACTTTGCTCTCTTAAGGTCGTTGTATCGAGGACGGTTGGGTTGGCCAACGGTTCGACGGATCCATACGTGTTAGCGATAGCCTTCGCCGGGACGAGCGCAATTCCGGCAACGATCAGCAAACTTGTGAAAATCGGCCTAAGCGTATTCATGGCTCCAATCTCCTATTTCTTATTGATAAAAGACGAGTGCACCCCCCCCATACGACCATGATTCTATCACATCCTCATGGTCGCCTGCATGCTAATCAGGGTGAATTCGATTCGTTGGTTAAGCGACCAAAGGGTGGTGTTTCAAAAGTGGACATTTTGCCTTTAGATTAGTAACCCAAACTCATAGCGGTTTATAAACAGTCCGATCACAATATCGTGCATTTGAATAGATTTGGAAAAGCAAATGGTCTTGCGTGCTAGCCGCTTGGGTAGTGTGTTCCTTATCATGCTTTGGCGAGTTCGAGGTTATATTGTGAGAGAAAATATTTGATCGCACCGATATGATTGGTCAGCTTCTTGGAAAAGGATAATGTTGCTCGTACTAGCCTCGACACTCGTTGCCGCAAGGTACAATTGAGACGCTCGATATGGTTTGTCCCGCGAGACGCTTTGATGACTATCCGATGTTGAATCGCAGGAATGACACCTTGGTAGGATGTATTGCCATCGGTCCAAAAAGTGGTGTGCTGACGATACACCGCTGGGAGTTTTTTCCACAGCTTTCGCGCACTTTTTTTGCTGCGGTCGCCAACATGGAAAGCCAGCGCCTGGCGCGTTTGACTATCGATCGCCAGCCAGAGCCACTGCTTGTTCTTTTTCTTACCGACAAAACTCTGTAACTCATCGGCTTCAGCCTCTAGGCGATAAAGAATAACGCGCTTGGGGTAGCCCGGTAACCGGACGTTCAAATCCTCAGGTGCCGCGTCATAGCACTGAACGACAAAGCCCATCAACCACTTCATTCCCACACCGACTGCTCGGCAGATACCTTGCAGCGACAACCGCTCACACAGCAAGCGTTTGATCAATTGACGGTCTTCATCAGACTCGAGCCGTTGCTCTAAGTCTAAAACGAATTGTTGGCCGCAGTCATTGCATCGATGGCTCTGCTTGCCACTTATAAGGTGACCGTTTTTCTTGAATTTCTTGGATTGACATTGCGGACACCTGTCTCGGATGATCATGCGCTTGACCTTTTATCGATACTGTCTTCTGATCGACCATACCATAAATCTCGGTCAGAGCATGATATGGAGCACACCACCCTAGCCGCTCTTGCCCCGATACCACTATCCGTCAGCCCCTTGGCGCGAACCTTGCTGGAATAGACGGTCACATTCAAACAGCCTATCGGTATCAGTCCCGCATGGCGTATTGGCCTGCGAGCACATAGACTTGGTGTTGACAGATTCTTTCGAATCGAGCCGCATTGGGTACAGGGGCCTGAATAAATGCCGTTGCCAACTCTCTCTGGATGTCGGAGCTGCTGGGTTTGGTCAAGATATTCACGGCGCATTTTGAGAAATCACGAATCATGAAATCGAAGATCTCATCGATCAGATCATCATCAACGCCTTTAATGGCTATATTCTCGAGTACAAGCTGCCCATACACGACTAAGGTAAAACAATCCCCCAAGGCCAGCAGATAGTCAATATCCCTTGCCTGTTGCTCATCGGGCGTTGCTTGGACAAGAAAATTTTTGAACGCAGCGATCTGTTGCTTGAACACATTGACGTTGGGCAGATCGACGCTGTTATACGCGATGTTGTAGTCGTGAAACTGAATGTTACCCAGTCCTCTGGTTGGCCCCTGATCGAACAGAAAGTCATCATTGCCGGGCTCATCTCTCCTTGGAACCGGCACAAATTCGCCCGGATTGAAAAAGTAGTTCTGCATAAACTTGATGATCAGCGCCATATTTACATGCACCGTGCCTTCCAATTTCGGCAGGGTGCGTATTTCGCTGGCGGCGATTTCAAAGAACGGCTCTTTTTCAAAGCCCTTGGCCGCAATCACATCCCACAGATGGTTGATCACCTCTTCGCCCTGTGAGGTGACTTTCATCTTCACCATGGGATTAAAGAGCAGATAACGACGGTCCTGCGCCGATGCAGACCGCATGTAGTCGGTTGCCCTTTCCGCAAACAATTTCATCGCGCAAAGGCGCGCGTAAGCATCGGTAAACAGGCGTTTAACGTGGGGGAAATCGGTAACGGTCTGCCCGTATACGTGTCTGCTCGCCGCATGATCAATGGCCTCGAAGAAGGCGTGCTCACATAAACCAATCGCACCGAAGCCAAGATTGAACTTGCAGATATTGATGGTGTTGAGCATGTCGTCCCAGGCTTTGTCACCCTGCTGCATAATATCCGCTTCGGTAATCGGGTAGTCCTTCAGCACATACTCGGCCACGTAGTTCTGATGATTGACCGTATTCTTCACGCACTGGTAGTTGGGATGGTTGGCGTCGACGGCGAAGAACACGTAGTCGCCGCTATCGGACAGCTTGCCAAAAGTGGAAACAATGGCCGCTTCGTTGCCGTTGCCGATGTAGTACTTGTCACCGTCGGCAAGAAAGCTGCCATCGGCCTGTGGGTGCAACATCATGTCCGACGAGTAGATATCTGCGCCGTGTTCCTTCTCCGAAAGTCCAAACGCAAACACCTTCCCATCTTGCAGCAGTTGTGCCGTCTTCTGCTTGAGCGCTTCGTTGTTGCCTAACCAGATTGGCCCCAAACCCAGCATGGAGACTTGAAATGTATACCAGTAGGTGATGCCGTAAAAAGCAATAATTTCCGCAAAGGTCACATTTCTAAACGTATCCCATCGAGATTCATCCGTACCATAACCCTGCGGCGTCATCAATGTGGCAAGCACCTGGTTTTCTTTCATGAACTCGACGAATTCATAATTCCAGGTCTTGTCGTGCCAATCTTTTTTGATGCTTTTGAGTCCTTTCCGCTCCATAAAATCGATGACTTTCTGCATTAACTCGCGGTCTTTCGGGTCCTGGTATTCGATATTGTGTTTTTTTGGATTGAACAGCATCACTTAAACCTCCTGACTAATGTTATGCATGGCCAAGATGCGCGCACGCGAGGATTACTGCTGCCGATCGTTCGTTGGCTCGGCGCTCGCGGGATCATGGCCTCCTCCGCCCATTCGTGATTATCTCATTCGGTCAAAATTGTATCTTGCGTCATTGCCACCCTCCCAGCCAGGTCCGGCGCCAATATAACAATTTCTGAAACTAGGGGAGCTTCATACCACGTTTTAATTCGCCTGTCGAAACCGTTCAAGCTCCAGAAGCGTCGGCGAGACTATCCAAAATCGCATCGATATTTGAGGCGATTCTCTGCCGGGGTACGCCAATTCTGGCGGGAAATAGCATCGGTTCGGGCGTGATGTCACGCCACAGTGCGAGCCGGTCTTGAAACTCATCCGCTGTGCAGGCGATGGCGGTCTCGTCGACCAGCGTGTCCGGAATGCATTTTGCCATGGCCTCGAAGTCATAGTTGACAAGGTGGGCCTGGCAGGCTTGCCCCACCTCGCGCATGCCGTGTAGATCCAGTATTGAATGGTAGTGCGCAACGCTGAATGAGAATCCAATCTGACGTTTGGCGTCCATGATCGCCTCATCCCGGTTAGGCTGAACCGAGGTAATGATGTGCGGATAGATGGGGCAGTCACCGCTTTGCCGGCCGCTTTCATCTTCGGCTTCGCGTAATAGGGGCAGCGTGACCTCATTATGCCATTTGCGCGTGTGCACGGGATGGCCGACCATGCCATCCGCCACGGCGCCAGCCGCGCGTATCATGCCCCTGTTC
>JBPCXM010000473.1:0-9751 GCA_051008535.1 Pseudomonadales bacterium
CGCGAGGCGCTGTGGAATTATGTGCAAACCAAAAATGTGGCGATAGCGCTGCGCTAGGAGGATGGACGATGGATGAAAAAATGTTCGAAACCGGTCTAGAAAAACGCAAGGCCACTCTGGGCGCGGACTATGTCGAGAAAAACCTGGCGGCCGCCGACGATTTCACCCGCCCCTTCCAGGAAGCCATGACCGCATGGTGCTGGGGGTTTGGCTGGGGTGACGACACCATCGATGCAAAAACTCGGTCGATGATGAACCTCGCCATGATCGGCGCCCTTGGCAAAATGCATGAATGGGAAATCCATTGTCGCGGCGCTATCAATAACGGCGTTACCAAGGATGAGATCCGGGCGATCATTCACGTGATAGGCGTTTATTGCGGCGTGCCACAAAGTCTTGAATGTTTTCGGGTTGCGCGCAAAGTACTTGAAGCAGAGGGGCTGCTTTAGAGATTCCAAGCGCCCAGCCCATGCATAAAGAAGAGTTGACATTACTCTTCATTTTTAACGTAACGCGCGGCGCTCATCCCGGGGCGGCTTGCCGTAATGTTCGCTATAGCATTTGCTGAAATGCGGCGCGGTTGAGAAGCCACAACTGATCGCAACATCGATAACTGGCATACTAGTCTGTAACAACAATAACCGCGCGCGGTGCAAACGCAGCTCCAAATAGTAACGCGATGGCGCGCAATGCAGGTGATTGTGAAACAGTCGTTCCAACTGCCGACGCGAAATGCCGACATAGCTTGACACTTCGTCGAGGCCTAAAGGCTCCTCTATATTAGCCTCCATCAAGGTAACTGCATCCACCAGTTTCGGCTGGCTGGCACCGATCAGGTAATGCAGTGGCACTCTTTGCGCGTCTTCCTCGGTGCGCACTCTTTCGTAGGTAAATTGCTCAGAGATTTCCTGCACCAATTGATGGCCATGGATACTGGCGACAAGGTTTAGCATGAGATCAATAGAGCTAACTCCGCCAGAGCAAGTATAGCGGTCACGGTCGATCACAAACAGATTGGAAGTCACCTGCAGGCGGGGGAACTGTTCCTGCAAGCTGGACAAATTCTCCCAGTGGATAGTACAACGATAGCCATCAAGCAGACCCGCCGCAGCCAAAATATGAGTTCCGGTACAAAGCGCACCAAGAGGCACATTCTTCTTTGCAAAACTGCGCAGCGCAGCTAGTAGCGGTTTGCTGCATTCTGTTTCAATGTGGTAACCACCACAAACCATCAGAATATCTAACGCGGTGGCAGCTGCAACACTACTATCGGGCTTGAGCTCCAGACCGTCGCTAGAGGAAACGGCTTGCCCATCCATCGTGAAGGTTGACCAGCGATAAAGCTCGCGACCGATTTGCCGGTTTGCCATGCGCAATACAGCAACGGCGTTAGCAAAGGTGACCATGGTGTAGTCTGGAATCATCAGAAAACCGACATGCACTGGAGGGTCGCTGGCGGCTGGAGATACCGTTACATCAGACATTGGTTGTCACCTCTCAGGATTGCAGTCTTCGGCTTCGCAGCGGTTCCAGGGAGCCGTGACTACGTTCTACTTATTCTTGATTTCAATTCTACAGTTGGTTTTCGTTTCCCGTCATCTCCCACTGTACCATCGACACGGGAATGCAACCGATGTCATTAAACTGCTTGAAAAAATCACTCATCACAAAAGCTTTGCCCTGACGTTCCAACTGTTCGGCTCGTCGTGCCATCAGCCGTTCGATGAGGTATTTGCCAACCACGTAGCTGGTGCCATAACCTGGCTGGCGCAGATAGAGGTGTTGTTCAAACTTGAGCAGTTCGGGTTCACGCTGCATCCACTGACGCGGCGTCCATTTTACATGCATCTGACTGGCTTCCTCCATTGTCATCTCAATGGCGTGGGCGTAGAGCGAACCCAAACCACGGGCTGCGCGTTGCGCGAGCATGATCCAAACGATTTCTCGCGAGCGCGGACTGTCGTCGTAAAGCCCAGCGTGCATAAACATTTCCTCTACGCCGGTGGCGATGCCTTCGTTACGGCTATCCCAAATGTTATACAGCATCGCGCCGTGACGAATGGGGCTTTGATGCGGCTCATCACGCATTTGGGCGAGATCAAACCAGTGATAGAAGTGGCTGTAGAGAGGCACCGGGTCATAGTGCATACCGATGGCGAAGAAGTTACGCTGATTTTCGGGCACGAAGGAGCCCAAATGTTCGCGCAGCGCTGGCTCCATATTGGCCTTGATCGGCATGATTTGTTCGTCTTTGAGAAAACGCATCAGCCGCCTGGCGCCCTGGTCCGCAAGTTTGGCGAACGCTTCGGGCGTATTGGCGGCCTTCATGGGCGGTAGCTGTCGGTTGCGTTGTTCTTCCAACTTGAGATTAGCCCAGGCGCGATCTAGCTCACGCTGCAGCAGGCCAACCTCTTGTTCCCAGGTAAGTGGCACGTAATGCACATTCTGCTGGTACCAGCTGTAGTTGTCTTTACCAACGCCGGAGGGGCCGGTTTTGCTAGGAATCTGCTGCTCCAGCCATTGCGTGAATGAAAGAGTGGCTTTTTTGGCAGCTTCAAGCTTTGTCTTCAATGCGTCACTTGCTTTACTCCCTACTTTATTGGTTAGCCATTGCAGATCTTTGCTTTGTTGTTGGAAATTATTGATACCAGCAACCCACAAATCACGCGCATTGCCGGTGAGATTGCCACGTGCTTGCTCAAGCAGCGGCGGGACCACGGCCAGTTCTTGCGCCATCTTTTCTTCATCCGACTTGGAGAGTGGGAAGCTGTAAGTCCAGACTTCCAGTACGGCGTGATTGGTAGGGCCTTCATGCGCTGGCACATCGCTTTGTGCCATCCACAGGGTTTGATAAAAGGCGGGGTCGCGTACCCAGGGTTGCAGCACGCGATGGTTGAAATCAAAGCCGTTCATTTCGGCGCGAACGAGTTGCCAGTCCACCTTTTTGTCAACCGGCCATTGGCTGTTGTCTATCGCATTGAGCCTCACCCGGTATTCGCTCAGTTCCTTGTGTGCGGTTGCGAAGCGCGCTGCAGTGTAATCCGGCGCACCGTTACGGAGCGGCGGCCGCTCGAACGCGCGCCAGTCTTCAAATAGTTGAACGAGATCGCTGTAACCTAGGTCGTTGCTTTGAGTTTGCGGCGCGGCTTGAACTTCATTGGTGAGTGAGCTCAACATGATGGCTCCTGCGAAAAAAGTGTAGACGAAACGTATGATCGTCATAGCCGAGAATGAGCATTCTTGTCAAACAATTTTCGATTACACATTATTCCACTAACGAACACAAGGGTGTATGAAGCGGTGGCTGGCCATTGCTGCATAGGCCGTGTATCTTGAAACATCTGCGCAAATAATCCGTTGATCTATGTAAATTAAAATGGATAAGCAAGCAGTACACAACCCGATCTCGGATGCAACCCTCAAAAAGGCCAGAGCGTATCGGCTGCAACGAGTACGTCAGAAGCTAATCGATAACGATTGCCCCGCCATACTGCTCTATGATCCGATCAACATTCGCTATGCTACCGATAGTTCCAATATGCAGATTTGGACGCTGCATAACTTCGCTCGTTACGCCCTGGTTTTTGCTGAAGGCCCGGTTATTCTCTGGGAGTTTCATAACTGCGAGCATTTGCTGGTGGATAACGAGCTGGTGGATGAAATTCGCCACGCGGTTAGCTGGAGTTACTTTGGCGCGGGCTCGCGCAGCGACGAAAAAGCGCGACGGTGGGCAAACGAAATTTTCAATGTGGTCAAGCAATACGGTGGCAGCAAATTGCGCTTGGCAGTGGATAAGATCGAAGCGCACGGCCGGCAGATGCTGCAACAGCAAGGCATTGACCTGGTTGACGGCCAAAGCTTAATCGAACAGGCGCGCAAAATTAAATCCACGGAAGAACTTGAGCTGATGCGTTCGACCATAAGGGTATGCGAACGTGGCATCACGCGCATGCATGACGAGCTGCGCCCTGGTATGACGGAGAACGAGCTCTGGGCGTGGCTGCATTACGAGAATATTCGCAACAGCGGCGAGTGGGTTGAAACCCGACTATTGGCCTCTGGACCGCGGACTAACCCGTGGATGCAAGAATCCAGTGCCCGTGTGATGCAAGCAGGAGAAATCGTTTGTTTCGACACCGACCTGATTGGCCCCTACGGCTATTGCGCCGATATATCCAGAGCCTGGACCGTAGGCCATGTTGCGCCAACCGACGAACAGCGCAAACTCTACAGCCTGGCCTATGAGCAAGTGCATACCAATATGGCATTGTTAAAAGCCGGGCTGAGCTACCACGAGTTTAGCGATCAGGCCTGGCGTATCCCCGCACTCTATTACCCCAACCGCTATTGCTGTGTTGCGCACGGCGTAGGAATGGCAGATGAGAACCCCGCCATCGCCCACAATGGCGAAGACTGGGTGAATACCGGCTACGACGGCGTCTTCGAAGAAAACATGGTGGTCTGCGTCGAAAGTTATATCGGCGCGAAGGGTGGCGAAGAAGGCATCAAGCTGGAGCAGCCGGTACTGATTACCCGTGACGGTTGCCAACCCTTATCGACTTATCCATGGCAGGATTCCTGGCTTATTTAGCAGCGACGTTTGTGGTCTTGGCTGTTTGGTGGTATCAACACCAGCTTGCCCGTATATTTCTTGGCCAAAAAATCTCTTTGCGCGGTAGCGATATCCTCTAACGGATACGTCTTAGCCACCACGGGCTTTATAAAAATTATCCTGCACGGCATCATTTTACGCCCACGACAGCACTCAAAATCTTAACGCTTGGGTAAACCAATACCGGTTACGCTGCACTAAGGGGTAAGATCCGCTTTTATAACGGTTTGAACCACGCATAACCGACTTGGGAGGGAGGTGGAAAATGAATCGAGCACGAAATTGCGGGCGCTTGCGCTCGACTCGTTGGTGCCTTGCGGTAATGATCGTCGTGTTTCTGAGCGCTTGTGGTGGAGGCGGTAGTGGGGGTAGCTCTTCAGTCGCAACCCCAACCCCGCCGCCGACCAATCCACCGGCGCTCAACCGTGACCAGCTCATTGACGCCTCAAAGTTCGCCAGCCGCGCATCGTTTGGGCTTAGTTTTGCTGAAGTCACAACGCTGGCCCGCGACGGTAGGGATTCGTGGTTGGACCAACAGTTTGCCTTGCCGATCGGTCGCCATGTTCCCACCGTTGATAAGCTGGTACAGCGGCGTGCTGCCGGTGAGTTCGCCGCGCTTGAAGAAGACATCGAGTATCTGGCCCAGTTTCGCCGACTGGCCTGGTGGCACTGCGCTGTGACCTGCGAAGACGTGTTGCGGCAACGCGTAGCATTCGCGCTCAGCGAAATCTTCGTAGTATCCGACAATGTCGATGCCCTGATTGTGTATCCGTACGCGCTGAGTACCTACTACGATACCTTGCTCGAAAACGCCTTTGGTGACTATCGGGAATTGCTTCGAGACGTGGCCTTGCACCCGGCCATGGGCGTGTATCTAAGCCATGTCAACAATGCTAAATCGAACCCGGTGGCTAATACGTTTCCGGACGAAAACTTCGCCCGCGAAGTCATGCAGCTTTTTTCTATCGGTTTATTTGAACTCAACGTTGACAGTTCGGTACAGCTCGACGGTAATGACCTACCAATTCCCACCTACGACAACAACGACATCCGCGAGTTTGCCAAAATTTTTACCGGTTTTTCCTACGCCGGACCACGTGCATTTTTCGGCAATCCGGAGCCTTATTTTCGCGAGCCGATGCAGATGTTCGATGCACACCATGAACCCGGCGAGAAACGATTGTTGAAGGGCGCCACCGTGCCGGCTGGCCAGACCGGCTTGCAAGACTTCGATGCTGCGATTGACAATTTGTTCAACCACCCCAACGTGGGGCCATTTATTGGCAAACAACTCATTCAACGACTGGTCACGTCAAACCCTTCGCCCGCCTACGTCCAGCGCGTTGCACGTGTCTTCAACGCTGACGCGGGCGGTGTTCGTGGTGACATGCAAGCGGTGATTCGCGCGATTCTGACAGATCCCGAAGCGCTTGCGGCCAGCGATCCGACGACTCACTTTGGCAAGTTGCGTGAGCCGGTGGTGCGCTATTTGAATATTCTTCGGCTGTTTGGCGCTACCAGCGACGATGAGTTTATCGCAAACAGTGGCTATGTGTTACAAGAGCTAAGCCGGCAACACCCTCTGTCATCGCCTAGCGTATTTAATTTCTTCCTGCCGACATACTCACCACCGGGAGAAATTGCCGCGGCCGAGTTGGTGGCGCCGGAATTGCAGATCGTCGACAGCAGCACCGTGATCAATATGGTGAACCTGCTCGACTTCGTGCTCTTTGGCGACTTTGTCACCGATGCACCGTCGCCGTTTGCGCCGGTATCGTTGCAACTTGATGAGCTGCAAACGCTCGCGGCCGATGTCGACGAGCTGATCGAGCGGCTCGATATTCTACTTACTTACGGAACGCTGAACGCCGCCAGCCGTTCTGCAATTCGCGGCATTCTTATTGACCTACCTGATGCCGACATTCGCGTCAGGTTGGCAATTTACATGTTTTTGATGTCTCCGGACTATGTTGTAGAGCTTTAGGAGTACGAACATGATTTCACGACGGCAGTTCTTAACTCACAGTTGTTCGATGGGCGTTGCGGCTGCGACGCTGTCTTCTTCGGTTCTGCAACTTGGCTTGGCACGGCATGCTGCCGCGCAGACTGCAACGGACTATCGGGCACTGGTATGTGTGTTGCTGGCTGGTGGCAACGATTCATTTAATATGTTGGTACCGTTTGACGCCGAGCATTACGATGCATATGCCGGCCTGCGTTCCGATCTTGCATTGCCACTCGATACCTTGCTGCCGCTTGCCGGCACCACGTCTGATGGCAGGACGTACGGTTTGCATCCAGGTATGCCCGAGTTACAAACACTGTACGCAGACGGTGATGCCGCAATCATCGCCAATGTTGGCACTTTGTTGGAAGCTTTCGACGCTCAAGCCGTCAACAGCGGCACCGCCCAATTACCGTTGGGTCTTTTTTCGCATTCCGATCAGATCAATCAGTGGCAAACAGCGATGCCGAACGCTCGCGTCGCCAAGGGTTGGGGCGGTCGTATTGCGGATATGAAGCAAAACGTCAACCTTGCTAACGGCGTGTCGATGAATATTTCCCTGTCTGGGACCAATGTCTTTCAAAGCGGCGATACAGTTGCCGAGTATAGTGTCACTCCTGAGGGAGACGGTGCTGCGAGTATTAACGCCTACGGTGACGGCACGGAATTTGGTGTACTACGCAAGCGCATGGTGGATGAACTGCTGGCAGTGTCGCAACAGAATATATTCCGTCAAGAGTATAGCCGGCGGCTGAGTGCGGCGATTGATGCGCAGGCGATATTTGTCGACGCGCTGCAAACCTCTCCACCATTGACGACGACGTTCTCCAGCAATCTGTTGTCGCAGAGCCTGCGGCAGATCGCGCGCATTATCGGCGCCCGTGATGCACTTGGCGCAACTCGGCAAACATTTTTTGTCAACGTCGGTGGCTGGGACCATCACGACGATGTGCTAGAAAACCAGGCAGCGATGCTGCCGGGCATCAGCCGCGGATTAAGGGAATTTCGCGATGCCCTGGTGGAGCTGGCGGTGTTTGACAAGGTGACGACGTTCACCACATCGGATTTCGGTCGTACCCTCACATCTAACGGCAAGGGATCGGACCATGGCTGGGGTGGTCATCACATTGTGCTGGGTGGCAGCATCGACGGCGGAAAAATGTATGGTGAGTACCCAGTACTTTCTCCGACAAATCCCCTAGATGTTGGCCGGGGCGTGTATGCGCCGACAACCTCGGTCGATGAATACTTTGCCGAACTAGCGCTGTGGTTTGGAGTGGCCCCCTCGGAGCTCGATCAAGTGCTGCCCAACCTGCAAACTTTCTATTCTCCACAGTCCGGAACGGCGCCACTGGGTTTTCTGCCGGTGTAAGTTCAGCTGATGAGCCGCGTTATTTAGTAAACCAAGCGGCGAATAAGTGCACTAAGCAGTATTATGATCAGTAATGAATCTGAGTGATGCGACAGACGAGCAGCTAGTACAGCAAATTCGTGACGGCGATGCGATTGCCTTCGAAATGCTGATACGTCGCCATCAGGACCGTATCTTCCGCTTGGCGTTGGTATGGCTTTACGACGATCAACAAGCTGGCGATGTGGCACAGGAAGTATTTTTGCGCAGTCACAAAGGACTGCGCTCGTTTCGGTTTCGCTCCAGCGTGTTTACCTGGCTTTATCGCACGACCAGGAATGTGTGTCACGAACACAATCGGCGGCGTAGTCTGCAGCCGCTCGATACTGAGCCGGTAGACATGAGCGCGAATCCGGCACAATCGGCGATACGCGCCGAGACCAGTCAGCAGGTGCGCAAGCTGGTGTCGGTTTTACCGCAACGGCAACGAGAGGTGGTAATGCTGCGCATTTTCGAGGGACTGTCGGTTCGCGAAGCCGCTCTGGCAATGGGCTGCCGGGAAGGTACCGTAAAAGCGTTGCTGCACAAAGCCTCGACAAAACTGCGCCTCGATTTTAACGAACAAGGGTTAACCTCGTGAACAATACTCAAGACGATACATCGCTCGAATTGGAAAAACTTGCCGGCGACTACCGTGCAATCAAAGCCCCGCCGGATTTGGCGAGTCGTGTACAGGTGCAGCTCGATGAGCGTTACGCATCACGTGGCTGGTGGTTGCCGGCGCTTGGGGCGGTGGCGACGCTCGCTGGTGTAGCGATCTTTTTATTAACGCTATCGCCACCCCGTGAGTCGAATTCGGTGGTGGCGCATATACCAACGCTGAGCACTGTGGCAAAGATCAGACTGCAGAAGCCAGCCGCGTTATTGCCGAGCTTAACGGACATTCGCAATGTTTCGACACCGGCAATGCCCGCAAAGCCGAACATTACACGGCCAACAAAGCCGTCAAACGAAATTAACCATGATGCCCAACTTAATCGGAAAAAGGAGAGAGAAAATGCTTACACTTAGAAACGGTATCGCGGCAATTGCAGCGTCGCTGCTGCTCATCTTTGCGCTGCAAAGCCAGGCACAGTCGCCCGAACAGCTTAAGACCATGCAGACATTTCTGTCGATAATGGACAGCTATTACCAGATAATCGAATTGACGCATGCCGTGGCATCGGACAACGAAAAAGCGGCCATCGTGCAGATGCAAAAGATCCAAGAAGTCTACGAAGAGCTTGGCAAAAAAGCACAAGCGGCTGATATTCTGCGAGGCGTGCTGAAAGATAGTCGCAACCCAACAATCCGCAACGCGGCTTATATGCTGCTTGCCGACAATCTCAAGGACACCGGTCGTGCAGACGAAGCGCTCAAACTGCTGCAACAAGGCCTAGCCGAGAATATTGCAGCGGCTAAATAGACGCAATGCAGTACAGCAAGTCCCTTCTGGAAGCGGATCGATTGCGTTTTATCCAGCAGCATCTGCGTAACGGCTTGCAACCCAACTGTGAAAGTGGTGGGTTGGACCATCCAGCACTGGTGTAAAAACACCCCCTTCAAAGGCCGGGGAATTGCGTCCGGCTTGCAACCCTTCAACGGCAGAGATATCTTCGGTAAAGACGACGCGCCAGCTTTCAAGCACCGACGAGCGACAAGCAGCGTATTTGTCATCAAACGCTTTCTCGCCCAAATAGGAGAGCTCTAATTTATCCAGCGTACGGTCTTTGGCCCTGGGGAG